>CAYRBQ010000087.1:0-10476 GCA_964422305.1 uncultured Reyranella sp.
CCCAACCGACCGCACGAGTCTCCTAACCCTTCGGGCTGGAGATGTCCCCGGAGCGGGCTCCGCTCCCTGATCGAATGAAAGTCGAAAAGACCGGTGAACCCCACGCATGGGCCTACGCCGGCCCGACGTGCGACATGCGACAACTGCTACAAAGCGGTACGTCGCAGTGTAGCACTCGAAAATCAGAAAGACCGCGCAAATGCTGCATCGAAGGCTCGTCGCTTAAGCGTCGGGACGGCGGTGAGGCTGTAGCGCGGCGTAGCGCCTAGCGCACCGGCAGGTCGACCCGGAAGCGGCTGCCACCGCACTCGGCCGGGAGGCAAACCGCGTCGCCACCGTGGCGGCGTGCGATGTCGAGGACGAGGGCGAGGCCGAGACCGCTGCCGCGGCCCGATTCCTTGCCGCCGGAGAGGCGATAGAACGGCTCGAAGATGCGTTGCCGCTCGGCCTCGGGCACGCCGGGGCCGCGGTCGACGACCTCCAGCACGGCGCAGTCGTGCTCGCGCTTCACGATCACGTCGATCGGGCCGTCGCCGCCGTAGCGGCGGGCGTTCTCGACCAGGTTGCGCACTAGCCGGCGCAGCAGCACGCGGTCGCCCTGGATGGTGACCGGCTCGCCGTCGGCCTCGATGTCGTAGTGCGAGGCCTCTTCGGCGGCGAGCGCCAAGAGGTCGACGGGCTCACGCCGCTCCAGGGTCGGCACGGCCTCGAGCCGGCTCGCCAGCAGGATCTGCTCGATGAGCTGGTCGAGCTCGGCCACGTCCTGCTTCAGCGACTCGCGGGTCCTGGCGTCGGCGTTTTCGCCCAGCAGCGAGGCCGCGACCGAGATGCGCGCGAGCGGCGTCCGCAGCTCGTGGCTGGCATTGGCCAGCAGCAGGCGATGGGCGGCGACCAGCTCCTCGATGCGCTGCGCGGAGCGGTTGAAGCTGGTGGCGAGGGCTGCCACCTCGTCGCGGCCCTCGACCTTGACGCGGGCCGAGAGGTCGCCGCCGCCCAGCTTCTCGACGCCGGCCTTGAGGCGTTCGAGGCGGCGGCCGAGGCGCCGCACGACGGGGAAGGCGCCGACCGCGACGGCGACGGCCACCAGGCCGAGGCCGGCGGCGATCCAGAGGATGGGGTTGGGCCGCTCGCGCAGGTGGCGCGCCACCAGCCAGCGCCCGTCGGGAAGCTGCAGACTGAAGGTCGGCCCGCCGGGCCCGCGCCGCCAGCCGGTGCGGGCGCGGTCCGGATTGAAGGGCGGCGGCGGCTTGCCGGCCATGGCGATCATGTCGCCGTTCGGCTTGTAGAGCGCGATGTCGAACTTGAGCTTGCGATGAAGATCGTTGACCGCGCGCTGCTGGTCGAGCTGCGGCGCGGCGGCGTCGGGCATCAGTGCCGCCGTCAGGGAGGCGGCGACGTCGAGATATTGCGGTGTCCGGTTGTCCTCGTCGGCGACGCGCCACAGGAGCAGGGCGGCGGCCACGAACACCGCCAGCACGACCAGGATGGTGGCGTAGAACTGCAGATAGAGCCGCGTCATGGGGTCAGCGGTCCTGGTCTTTGGCGAAGACGTAGCCGGTGCCGCGCAAGGTCAGGATGCGGCGCGGCTTCTTCGGGTCGTCCTCGATGGCGGCGCGGATGCGGCTGATATGGACGTCGACCGAGCGGTCGAACGCCTCGAGCTTCTCGCCCTTCAGCAGGTCCATCAGCGCATCGCGCGACAGCACGCGGCCGGCACGCTCGGCCAGCGCCAGCAGGAGCGCGAACTGGTAGGAGGTGATGGCGCGCTCCTCGCCGTCGAGGCGCACGACGCGCGAGCCCTTGTCGATCTCCAGCCGGCCGAAGCGCAGCACCTCGGCCTTCGCCGCCGTGCCCTTGCGGCGCAGGATGGCGCGCAGGCGGGCCTGCAGCTCGCGCGGCTCGAAGGGCTTGGCGAGATAGTCGTCGGCGCCGAGCTCGAGGCCGACCACGCGGTCCATCGGCTCGCCGCGCGCCGTCAGCATCAGGATCGGCACGTCGCTCTCGGAGCGCAGGCGGCGGCAGAGGTCGAGGCCATCGGCGTCGGGCAGCATGAGATCGAGGATCACCGCGTCGAAGGACTCGCGCTTCAGCAGTGCCTCTCCCTTCGTGCCCGTGCCGGCGACCGTCACACGGAAGCCCGCCCCGCCGAGATAGTCGGAAACCATCCCGGCGAGGCGGTCGTCGTCGTCGATCATCAGGACGCGCGCGGCCATCTCCTCAGTATCGGGCCGCTGCATCCTCATGTCAGCCCTTGCGCTTGCCGTCGTGGCGGGCGTTCCACTTCTCGAAGAAGGCCTTGCGCTGGTCGGCGTTCAGCACGTTGCCGGCGTCGATCAGGGCCTTGGTGAAGCGCTTGGAGCCGTCGTCCATCAGCTTGACCTGCTGGGCGCGGATCGCCTCGACCTTGGCGGTGTCGATCGTCGGCGCGCTCATCGCCTCGGCGAGCGACTTGCGGATCTCGGCGCGCTGGGCGTGCATGCCCTTCATGTCGGCGAACGCCGCCTGCAGGATGCCGGTGATCTGCTTCTTCTGGTCCTGCGTCGCGGTCGTGCCGTCGAGCGCCTTGTCCACGCGCTTCTCGATGCGCTGCTGGAACTTGGCCGGATCGAAGTTGGCGCCATCGGCGCGGGCGAAAGCCGGAGTGCCGGCGCCGACCGCGAGGCTGCCCGCGAGAAGAGCCGCCATCATCGTCTTGAGGGTGAGAGAGGTCATTTCTGTCTCCATCGGTGTTAGGGTGGCTTCCCCGTGCCGCGAACATGGGAGGCAGCGGTTTCGCGGCCGTCTCGCCCGCGTAAAGTTGTGTAAAGTCGCCGCGCCATGACGATTCTCCAGACCGATCGCCTGACGCTTCGTCCCCTGGTGCCCGAGGACGCCGAAGCCTACGTGGCCATGCGCTTCCACCCCGAGGTGGCGAAATGGCTGCCGCCCGCCCGGGAGGCCGATCCGCTGGCGGCGGCGCAGGGCACGATCGGCCGCTTCGCCGCCGCCTGGCGCGACGAGGGCTACTCGCCGTGGGGCGTCTTCCGGAACGGCCGTTTGATCGGCCACGCCGGCCTGAACTACGTGCCGGAGTTCGCGGCGACCGAGGTCCTGTGGGCGCTGCATCCCGACGCCTGGGGCCAAGGCTATGCGACCGAGGTGGCCAAGGCCGCACTCGGCTTCGGCTTCGAGACGGTGGGGCTCGACCTGATCTTCGCCATCACCCTGGAAGACAATACCGCCTCCCAGGCGGTGATGAAGCGCATCGGCCTCACCTACCAGAAGCGTGTGGAGTACAAGGGCTTCAAGGACGTCGTCTGGTTCGACGTCGACCGCGAGACCTACGCCGACAGCACCCGCATCGCCGCGCGGTGAACGGCGGCGTCGCCGGCGGCGATCACCGAGCCGTCGGAGTTCATGTCGAGCGGCTTGCCCTTCCAGTCGGTGATCGTGCCGCCCGCGCCCGCGATCACGGGGATGAGGGCGGCGTAGTCGTAGAGCTTGAGGCTCGCCTCGACGACCAGGTCGACATGGCCCGCGGCCAGCAGGCCGTAGGCGTAGCAGTCGCCACCCCAGCGGAAGAGCTTCACCTTCTCGGTCAATGCCTCGTGCGGTTTTGCGTACGCGCCCGGGAACATGCCGGGCGAGGTCGAATACATGTAGGCCTGATCGAGATCGCGGCAGACACGCACCTTGATCGGCTGGCCGTTGAGCGTCGAGCGCTCGCCCGCCACGCCCAGCCAGCGCTCCTCGAGGATCGGCTGGTCGATGATGCCGAGCACCGGCTTGCCGCGGTGGAACAGGCCGATCAGCGTGCCGAACAGCGGCAGGCCGGTGATGAAGGCCTTGGTGCCGTCGATCGGGTCGAGCACCCAGACATACTCGGCGTCGGTTCGCACCGCACCGTGCTCCTCGCCGAACACGCCGTGCTGGGGCACATGCTTGTCCAGGAGCTCGCGCATCGCCGTCTCGGCCTCGCGGTCGGCGATGGTGACGGGGCTCTGGTCGGTCTTGTCGTCGACCGTGACGCCGGTGCGGAAGTAGCGGGCCGCGATGGGTCTCGCGGCATCGGCCAGCTCGTGGGCCAGCCGGACGAGGCGGGGATCGACCACCTCGCGCGCTGCCTTACGGCAGCGGCTTGGGCGTGTCGGCCATCGTGCGCAGGTAGGCGATCACGTCGGCGCGCTCCTGCTCCTTCGGGAGGCCGGCGAACGCCATCTTCGTGCCCTTCACGTAGGCGGTGGGCTTGTAGATCAGGTGATCAATGTCCTCGTAGGTCCAGTCACCACCCTTGGCAGTCATGGCCGAGGAGTAGCCGAAGCCCGCGTGGCTCGCCTTCTTGCGGCCGACGATGTCCCACAGGTTGGGGCCGACCTTATTGGCGCCGCCCTTGTCCGTGGTGTGGCAGGTGAAGCACTGCTTCATGAAGATGGCCTTGCCGGCCTCGACGTTGGCACCGGCGAGCTTGGGCCCGATCGGCGGGATGTCGACGGCGGCGGGCGCCGCGGCGGTCTGGGTCGGCGCCTCGTTGGAGACGGCCAGCGCCGGCTTGTCCAGCTTGTGCGGATGCACGACGGCGTTGGAAACCTTGCCCACCACCATCGCGAAGAGGGCGGAGGCCAAAACGCAGCCCGCAACCGTGTTGAAACTGGCCATAGTCAAATCCCGGAACGGCAAATCCTACGGACGTTGCTGTAGCACGCCCGCACGGCCGCCAGTAGTATCCGATCGCGGCAGGCGGCTCGCGCGGCGGAACGTCGCAAGTGCCGGATATTGCGAGGTTTTTCGCCTATCGAGGGGCCTCGAACAGGGGGAGTTGCGGCAGATGGCCAAGGCACGGGTTGGCAAGGGCGGCGGCAAGGCCGCGGCCAACAACATCATCGCCTTCCAGGGCGAGCCCGGCGCCAACTCCGATATGGCCTGCCGCGCGGCGTTTCCCTACATGACGACCCTGCCGTGCCCGACCTTCGAGACGGCGATGGCCGCGGTCCAGGCGGGCAAGGCGGAGCTCGCCATCATTCCGGTCGAGAACTCGATCGCCGGTCGCGTCGCCGATCTGCACAGCCTGCTGCCCCACACGAAGCTCAAGATCGTGGCCGAGCATTTCCAGCGGGTCGAGCATTGCCTGGTCGCCTTGCCGGGCGCTTCGCTCAAGACCATCCGGACGGTCAAGAGCCACGTCCAGGCGCTGGCCCAGTGCCGCAACTTCCTGAAGAAGCACCGCTTCCAGCCGCTGGTCCATGCCGACACGGCCGGCGCCGCTCGCGAGATCGCCGAGATCGGCGATGCCAGCGTCGGCGCCATCGCCTCCTCGCTGGCCGCCAAGATCTACGACCTCAAGGTGCTGGCGAAGAACATCGAGGACGCCGACCACAACACCACGCGCATGCTGGTCTTCTCGCGCGACGAGGCGGCGCCCGACTGGCGCACCGTGCCGTGCATGACCGCCTTCCTGTTCCGCGTGAGGAGCCGGCCCGCCGCCCTCTACAAGGCGCTGGGTGGCTTTGCCACCAACGGTGTCAACATCGTCAAGCTCGAGAGCTATCTCTCCGGCGCGCGCTTCGAGCAGGCGCAGTTCTATGCCGAGGTCGAGGGCCACCCCGAGCAGCGTCCACTGCATCTCGCGCTCGAGGAGCTCGAATTCTTCTCCGAGAAGGACGAGCTCAAGATGCTCGGCACCTTCCCGGTCAACCCGTTCCGGCGCAAGGGCTGGGAAGCCCCGACGCGACCCGGCACCTGAGGCCAACTCCAAGGTCAGCCATGCCGCAGCAGCCCGTCCGCATCGCCCCCTCGATCCTTTCTGCCGACTTCGCCGCCCTCGGGCGCGAGATCGAGGCGGTGACCGCGGCGGGCGCCGACTGGATCCATGTCGACGTGATGGACGGCCATTTCGTGCCCAATATCACCATCGGCCCGATGGTCGTGAAGGCGCTTCGCAAGCACAGCAAACTGCCGTTCGATTGCCATCTGATGATCTCGCCGGTCGATCCGATGGTGCCGGCCTATGTCGAGGCCGGCGCCGACGTGATCTCCTTCCATCCCGAGGCCGGCCCGCACATCCATCGCACGATCCAGCTCGTGAAGAGCTTGGGCAAGAAGGCGGGTGCCGTCCTGAACCCGGGCACGCCGCTTTCCTCGATCGAGCATGTGCTGGGCGACCTCGACCTGGTGCTGGTGATGAGCGTCAATCCGGGCTTCGGCGGCCAGGCCTTCATCGAGAGCCAGCTCGCCAAGATCGCCGCGCTCCGCAAGGCGATCGATGCACTGGGCAAGCCGATCGATCTCGAGGTCGACGGCGGCGTCAACGTCGAGACGGCGAAGCGCTGCATCAAGGCCGGCGCCGACGTGCTGGTCGCCGGCACGGCCGTGTTCAGCGGCGGGCCCGACAGGTACGCCGCCAACATCAAGGCGCTGCGTACCTAACGTCAGACCAGCTCGACACCGACTTCCTGGCAGATCCGCCGGAAGGCCTCGACCGAGCGCGAGGTCGCATTGCGCGCATCGGCCGGGCAGTGGGTCTCGACGCAGGCCAGGATCTCCTTCGACCCGTGCTCGGCCTTGGCGACCTCGCCCAGCAGGCGGCGCAGCTCGTCGGCCCAGGGCACGTCGCCGTCGCCCAGCGGCACGGTCTTGCGGGCCTTGGTGTCGCGATCCTTGAGATGGATCTGGTCGACGCGCGATGCGACCGCCGTGATGTCGGCGTCGGACGGCGGCTTGTCGATCGCCCAGGCATTGCCGATATCGACCAGAGGCCTGATGACGGGGAGTAGCGGGTTCGGTGCCATCGCCGCAACGAGGTCGGCGAAAAACGCGCCGAGATCACCGACAGTCGCCATGTTGCAGACCGGTTCGTTCTCGATCTCGACCGTCATCGAGTAGGTCGAGGCGAGGTCTATCAAGCGCTCGTAGGCGCCGAACAGATCGCTCGGCCTGTAGCCTTCGTAGGTGAGATAGCTGAACACGCGGATGCGCTCGGCGCCCAGCACGACGGCCATGTCGAAGGCGTGGACCAGCGGGTCGTCGGCCGGACAGTCGGAAGGATCGAAGGCGAAGTCGATCTTGCCGCCGGCCGAGGCCCTTCCGGGCGCCTGCCACTTCAGCAGCGGCGAGACCAGGGTCGGCACGGTGAGGCCCGCCTTCTCGATGGTGCGGGCGATGCCGGCCACCTCGTCGAGCGACATGCCGAGCAGGTTGCGTCCGCCCAGGGTGCGCATGTCGAGGCGCGTGACCTCGTGCTCGTGGCAGAAGGAGATCATCTCCTCGAGAGAGGGACCGATTTCATCGCCGATGACGGCAAGCGCTAGGCGGGGCAGGGACGACATAGCCCGCAACCTACTCTAAAGTCGGTGTGCCAAGCGAGGGAGATGGCATGAGCGACGAAACGGCGATCTTCGTGGGCGCGAGCGCCGCCGACCAGTATCTCCTGCTGAAGTACGCAAATCGCCACGGGCTGATCGCCGGCGCGACCGGCACCGGGAAGACCGTCACTCTGCAGACCATCGCCGAGGGCTTCTCGGCCTACGGCGTGCCCATCTTCATGGCCGACGTGAAGGGCGACCTCTCGGGCATCAGCCAGGCCGGCGGCGACAATCCGCGGGCGATGGAGCGTGCCAGGCAGCTCGGCATCGAGGGCTATGCCGGGCGGGCCTTCCCGACGATCTTCTGGGACCTGTTCGGCGAGAAGGGCCATCCCATCCGTACGACGGTGAGCGAGGTCGGGCCGGTCCTGCTGGCACGCCTGCTGCAGCTCAACGAGACGCAGGAAGGCGTGCTGAACATCGTGTTCAAGATCGCCGACCAGCAGGGCCTGCTGCTGCTCGACTTCAAGGATCTGCAGGCGCTGCTGCAGTGGGTCGCCGAGAACGCGGGCAAGCTCACGACCGAGTACGGCAACGTCAGCAAGCCGTCGGTCGGCACCATCCAGCGCCAGCTCCTGACGCTCGAGCAGCAGGGCGGCGAGCGCTTCTTCGGCGAGCCGGCGCTGCAGCTCACCGACATGATCCGCTGCGACGCCAACGGGCTCGGCACGGTCAACGTGCTGGCCGCCGATCGGCTGATGCAGAGCCCGCGCCTCTACGCCACGTTCCTGCTGTGGCTGCTGTCGGAGCTCTTCGAGTCGCTCCCCGAGGTCGGTGATCTCGACAAGCCGAAGTTCGTGTTCTTCTTCGACGAGGCGCATCTGCTGTTCGACGATGCGCCCAAGGCGCTGCTCGCCAAGATCGAGCAGGTGGTGCGGCTGATCCGCTCCAAGGGCGTCGGCGTCTACTTCATCACCCAGAATCCGCTCGACGTGCCGGAATCGGTGCTGGGCCAGCTCGGCAACCGCGTGCAGCACGCTTTGCGTGCCTTCACGCCGCGCGACCAGAAGGCGGTCAAGGTGGCAGCCGAGACGTTCCGGCCCAACAAGGCGTTCGATGCAGCGCAGGCCATCACCGAGCTTGGCGTCGGCGAGGCACTGCTGTCCTTCCTCGACGCCAAGGGCGTGCCGTTCCCGGTTGAGCGCTGCTTCATCGCGCCGCCGCAGGGCCGCATCGGTCCGGCCAAGCCCGAGGAGCGTGCTGCGGTCATGAAGGCGAGTCCGCTCGGCGCCAAGTACGACAAGGCGGTCGACCGCGCCTCGGCCTACGAGACGCTGACCGGTCGCGTCGCGCCTGCTCCGCCGCCGGAGGGTGAAGCCCCGAAACGCCGCGGCCAGTACGGTTCCGTGCCGCCGACTGTGCCGACGAACTCAGGCCCCTGGGGACCCAGGCCGCAGGCACCAGCGCCGACATCGGCTCCGGCGCCCGCCCCAAGACGCGGCTCGTCGGTGCCGCGCACACCGGCCGGCCGGCAGCGCGATTCGATTGGCGTCACGGTGGCGAAGGCCGCCGGCCGCAGCATGGCGACAATCGCTGCGCGCGAGGCGGCCAAGGCGGTGTTCGGCAAGGGTAAGGCCGCGAGCATCGGCGCCAGCGTCGGCGGCGCCATCCTGCGCGGCGCGCTGGGATCGATCCTGCGCTGAGGGCCTGCGCTGACAGGCGGCCGGCTCAGGCGAGCCGGTCGAGTTCCTTTACGATCGCGTCGCCCATCTCCTGGGTGCCGACCTTCTTGATGCCTGCCGTGTTGCCCACCAGCAGGTCGCCGGTGCGGTAACCCGCCTTCAGCACGTTCTCGACCGCGAGCTCGACCAGGTCGGCATCCTTGCCGAGGTCGAACGAGTAGCGGAGCATCATCGCGTAGGAGAGCGTCTGGGCGATCGGATTGGCCAGGCCCTTGCCTGCGATGTCGGGCGCGCTGCCGTGGATCGGCTCATAGAGCGCCTTGCGCCGGCCGGTCGCGTCGGGTGCGCCGAGCGAGGCCGACGGCAGGAGGCCGAGCGAGCCGGTCAGCATCGAGGCCTCGTCCGACAGGATGTCGCCGAACAGGTTGTCGGTGACGATCACGTCGAATTCCTTGGGCTGACGAAGCAGCTGCATGGCGAGCGCATCGGCATACATGTGCTCGAGCTTCACGTCGGAATACTTCTCCTTGTGCAGCTTGGTCGCCTCCTCGCGCCACAACACGCCGGTGTGCATGACGTTGGCCTTCTCCGACGACAGCACCTTGTTCTTGCGCTTGCGCGCCAGCTCGAAGGCGACGGCGCAGACGCGGCGGATCTCGCCCACCGTGTAGCGCTGCGTGTCGAACGCCTCGACCTCGCCCTGGGCGTTGGTCTGGCGGCCGCGCGGCTCGCCGAAATAGACGCCGCTGGTCAGCTCGCGGATGATCATGATGTCGAGACCCTTGACGATCTCGGGCTTCAGCGAGCTCGCGTCGACCAGCGCGTCGAACACCTTGGCCGGGCGCAGGTTGGCGAAGAGATCCATCTCCTTGCGCAGGCGCAGCAGGCCGCGCTCCGGCTTCTTGCTGAAGTCGGCGGTGTCCCACTTCGGGCCGCCGACCGAGCCGAACAGCACGGCGTCGGCGTCGAGCGCGTTCTTCATGGCCGCGTCGGTCAGCGGCGTGTCGTGCTTGTCGAGCGAAGCGCCGCCGACCAGGTCTTCCTTGATGTCGAATCCGATCGCCCGCTTCTTGCCCATCCAGGCGATGATCTTGCGGACCTCGTTCATGACCTCGGGGCCGATGCCGTCGCCGGGCAGCACGAGGAGATTGCGATTCGACGCCATTGCCTTGCTTCTCTTTTCTCTGGACGTGGTCGGGAATCAGGACGCGCCGTGCAGCCAGGGCTGGGCCTCGGCCTGCTTGCGCTCGAAGTCGTCGATGTCCGACTTCTTCTCCATGGTGAGGCCGATATCGTCGAGACCCTCGAGCAGGCACTTCTTGCGGAAGGCGTCGATCTCGAAGTGGACGGTGCCGCCGTCCGGACCCTTGATCTCCTGCTTCTCGAGATCGACCTCGATGATGGCGTTGGAGCCACGGCTCGCATCGTCCATCAGCTTGGCGATGATCTCCTTGGAGACCTTGATCGGCAGGATGCCGTTCTTGAAGCAGTTGTTGTAGAAGATGTCGGCGAAATCC
>CAYRBQ010000088.1:0-10399 GCA_964422305.1 uncultured Reyranella sp.
ATCGGCCGGCCCGGCATGGGGCCGTTCTCGATCACCGGCCAGCCCAATGCCATGGGCGGCCGCGAAGTCGGCGCGCTCTCCAACACGCTCGCCGCGCACATGGAGTTCGGCACGGCGGACGTCGACCGCGTCGGCCGCTTCTGGAATGCTCCCCGCATGGCGCACCGCCCAGGGCTGAAAGCTGTCGATCTCTTCGAGGCGGTCGAGGCCGGCAAGGTCAAGGCGATCTGGATCATGGCGACCAACCCGGTCGACAGCCTGCCCAATGCCGACCAGGTCCGCGCTGCCCTCAAGGCCTGCGAGCTGTCGATCGTCTCGGAGGCGATCCGCGCCACCGACACGGTCGATGCCTGCCGCATCCGCCTTCCCGCGCTCGCCTGGGCGGAGAAGGACGGCACCGTCACGAACTCCGAACGCAACATCTCGCGCCAGCGCCCGTTCCTGCCGCCGCCCGGGGAGGCGCGGCAGGATTGGTGGATCCTCGCCGAGGTGGCCAAGCGTCTGGGTCACGGCGAGGCCTTCGCCTGGAACGGCGTGGCCGACATCTTCCGCGAGCACGCCGCCCTGTCCACCTTCGAGAACGCCGGCGCGCGTGACTTCGATCTCGGCGGCAAGGCGCAGATCTCGGACTCGGGCTACGAAGCGATGGAGCCCTTCGTCTGGGGGCGCACGAAGGATCGCCGCTTCTTCGCCGACGGAGAGTTCTTCCATTCCGACGGCCGCGCCCGCTTCATCGCCACTGCCGCGCGCGAGCCGGTGAATCCACCGTCGGTCGAGCGGCCGCTGATCCTGAACACCGGCCGCGTGCGCGACCAGTGGCACACCATGACGCGCACCGGGAAGTCGGTGCGCCTGGCGGGGCACCGGCCCGAGCCGATGCTGGAGATGCATCCCGTCGATGCCGCGTCGCGCGGCATCGTCGAAGGCGACATCGTGGAAGTGACGAGCGCCTGGGGCTGCAGCGTGCTGCGCGTCCATGTCAGCGACTCGCTGCGCGCGAGCGAGGTTTTTGCGCCGATGCACTGGACCGCCCAGACGAGCCGTAGTGGCCGCATAAATGCTGCAGTGAATCCGGCCGCCGATCCCATCTCCGGCCAGCCCGAACTCAAGCACACGCCGGTCGAAATCCGGCGTCTTGATATGCATTGGCATGGCACGATTCTCGCTCGCCGGCCGGTGATGATGCCCGAGTTTCCATACTGGGCGCGAATCCGCGGCGACGGCTATCACGCCTACGTCGTTGCAGGCGACCAGCCCTTCGCAGGTGCACAACGTGCGCTGTCCGCGGCGCTGCGCGCGACCAACCCGGGGCCGCTGCTGAGTGGCGGCGGCGGCGTCACGGCGATCATCAGCGACGGCCGTGTCGAGGCGGTGATGGTGATGGGAGAGGCGCGCGACGAAAGTGCGCGCGATCGCTTCGCGCCCTTCATGGCGATCGACCGCCTGACCGTGGAGCAGAGGAACGAACTGCTCCACGGCGGCGCGGAGTCGGATCGCGGCGGCGAGATCTGTGCCTGCTTCAACGTTTCCTGCGGTGCGGTCGAGAAGGCGATCGCCTGCGGCGCGACTACGCTCGATGCCGTGGGCAGCGCCACGCGCGCCGGCACCAACTGCGGCTCCTGTCGCCCCGAGATCCGCGCGCTGCTGCGCGCGGCCCGCGTCAAGCAGGCCGCCTGATGCAGACCTTCCCCCTTTTCCTCGATCTCAGGGATCGCCGTGCGCTCGTGGTCGGCGGTGGCGAGATGGCCGCGCGCAAGGCGGAGCTGCTGCTGGCCGCCGGGGCGCGGGTCTCGCTGATTGCCGAGACCGTGAACGGCGAGATCGCGCAGCTCATCGCCGAGGCACGCCTCTCCTGGGCGGGCTGCGCCTTCGAGGAGGACGAGCTCGACGGTGTCTCCATCGTAATCGTTGCGAGCGAGGACGAGTCCCTGCAGGCGCGCGTCTCCGCCGCCGCCCAGGCGCGCGGCCTGCCGGTCAACGTCGTCGACCGTCCGGCGCTCTCGAGCTTCATCATGCCGGCGATCGTCGATCGCGCGCCCATCACCATCGCGATCTCGACCGGCGGGGCGGCGCCTGCGCTCGCACGCCGCATCCGCGCCGAGATCGAGCGCGCGTTGCCGGCGGCGCTGGGCCGGCTGGCGCGCTTTGCCGAGATCTTCCGCGAGCAGGTCCGACGCACCCTCGTCGTGCCGCGCGCGCGCCGCCGCTTCTGGGACCGGGTGTTCGAGGGCCGTGTCAGCGAGCTCGCGCTGGCGGGCGACGAGATCGCCGCACGTCGCGAGCTGATCAAGCTGCTCGATGGCGCCCGCAGCGAGGCGCCGTCGCAGGGCATGGTTCATCTGGTCGGTGCCGGTCCCGGCGACCCCGATCTGCTGACCTTGAAGGCGCATCGGCTGCTCCAGCGTGCCGACGTCGTGGTCTATGATCGTCTCGTTTCGGCCGAGGTGCTGGCGATGGCGCGACGCGACGCCGAGCGCATCTACGTCGGCAAGCGTCGCGCACACCATTGCGTGCCCCAACGCGAGATCAACGACCGGCTCGTGTCGCTGGCGCGCGCCGGCAAGAGCGTCGTGCGGCTGAAGGGCGGCGATCCGTTCGTATTCGGGCGCGGCGGCGAGGAACTCGAAGCGCTGACCGCGGCCGGCATCGCCGTCGAGGTCGTGCCGGGAGTCACCGCGGCGCTGGGCTGCGCCTCGAGCGCCGGAATCCCGCTCACCCACCGCGACCACGCGCAGGCCTGCGTGTTCGTCACCGGCCATCTCAAGGACGGCAGCATCGATCTCGACTGGGAGATGCTGGCTCGGCCCCGCCAGACCGTCGTCATCTACATGGGCGCCAATGCGCTCTCCGCGATCGCGTCCAACCTCACGGCGCACGGGTTGCCCGGCTCGACGCCGGTCGCACTGATCGAGAACGGCACGACGGAGAAGGAGAGACGGGTGGTCGGCACTCTGTCTTCCATCGAACGCTTGGTGCAATGCGCGCGCTTCAGCGGCCCCGCGCTCTGCATGGTGGGTGAAGTCGTGGGCCTAGCCCTTGGTCGGGATCAGGAATTTCGCTTTGAGTCGCGAATCGGTCTCTGATAAGGGTGTCTGTGACATAAATGCAACAACGTTCGGGGCAGGGATGCGCAGTTTGGTGATGAGCCTGGCGACCTTGCTGGCATTTGCCGGCGCGGCGTCCGCCCAGACCACCCCCGAAGTCGTTCGCGGGACTTCCTCCTCAAAGACCCCAGCCGGCGCCAAGGCGCCGGCGCCCGCCAAGAGCACCAGCGTCCAGAAGACCGCCACCAGCCAGAAATCGGCCCAGACCAACGTGGTCCGCGGTGCGACGGCACAGCAGAAGAAGACGACTCCCGAGCAGCTCCGCGCCGCGCGTTACGGCGGCTTCGCGCCGTCGGCGCCACTGCCGACGCCGGAGCTCGACACGACCAGCCCGCGCAGCCTGACCCTGATCAACTTCAACACCAAGGAAGAGATCACGGTCACCTACTGGTCGAACGGTGCCTATTTTCGCACCGCGCTCGACAAGCTGAACTTCTTCCTCCGCGACTCCCGTGACAACAGCCAGACGGAAATGGACCCGCTGCTGTTCGACGTGCTGTGGCACACGGCGCGAATCTCGGGCTATTCCGGGCCGATCGAGGTCCTGTCTTCATTCCGTTCGGCCTCGACCAACGCCTGGCTGGCCAGCGTCAGCCGCGGTGTCGCACGTGACAGCCAGCACATGAACGGCAACGCCATGGACATCCGCTTCCCCGGCGTGCCGGTGTTCAAGATCCGCCAGGCCGCGCGCGCGCTCAACATGGGCGGTGTCGGTTTCTACCCGCGGTCCGGCTTCGTCCATCTCGACACCGGTCCCGTTCGTTACTGGTGAAATGAGTCGTATCGAGGTCGTCGAAGGCGACATCACGCGCCTCGACGTCGATGCCATCGTCAACGCCGCCAAGGAAACGTTGCTGGGCGGCGGCGGTGTCGACGGCGCCATCCATCGTGCCGCCGGGCCCGAGCTCCTCGCCGAATGCCGCACCCTGGGCGGCTGTCCGACCGGCCAGGCGAAGATCACCGCGGGCTATCGCCTGAAGGCGCGCCACGTCATCCATACCGTCGGACCCGTGTGGCGCGGAGGTGCCAGCGGCGAGCCTGCCTTGCTGGCCCACTGCTATCGCAACAGCCTGGCGCTGGCGGTGGTGCACGGGCTGCACAGCATCGCCTTTCCCGCCATCTCGACCGGCGTCTATGGCTACCCGAAACAGGAAGCGGCCGAGATCGCCGTCCACGAGGTCCGCATGATCGGCATGATCGAGCGCGTGATCTTCTGCTGCTTCGACAAGGAAGCCGCCGACATCTATCGCGGCCTGCTGGTGTAGCCGCTACTGCCCGAAACGGTTTGCGGTTTTCAGGTATTCGATCTCTTCAGGCGTCGACTCCCGCCCCAGCACCTCGTTGCGGTGCGGGAAGCGGCCGAAACGCGCGACGATGTCGCGATGGTCGACGGCGTACTTGTCGTAGTCGGGATTGCCGAGGCTCGCGAACAGCGCGCAGCACAGCTCCTGGTCGGCGAGCTGCTCGCTGTGCTGGAACGGCATGTAGAAGAAGGTCCGCATCGCCGGCGGGTAGGCGATGGGGTAGCCGCGTGCCAGCGCGATGCGCGCCGTCTCGATCGCCTTGCCGTCGCCCGAGAAGGCGCGCGGCGACTTGCGGTGCATGTTCCGCGAGAACTGGTCGCACAGCAGGATGAGGGCCAGGGCGCCATCGGCCGTCTCGCGCCAGCCGTTCAGCCCGCCGGCCACGGCACGATCGAACAGGCCGCCGAATCGGGTCCGGATCTCGGCGTCGAGCTCCGGGGTGCTGGCCCACCAGAGGTCGCGGACCTTGCCGTGGTCGGGGTGGTCGCGTGGCAGGAACCAGAAATCGAGGATGTCGCGGATGCCCGGGGAGATGGACGAAGCGTCGGTCATGCGGTTTAGATAGGCGCGGCGACTGCAAAGGGCGAGCGAGGAATCGTGGGCAAGGTAAAGAACGTCCTGTTCATCATGTGCGATCAGCTCCGCGCCGATCACCTGTCCTGCGCCGGCCACCCGCATCTCGAGACGCCGCACATCGATGCGCTGGCGGCCCGCGGCGTGCGCTTCCCGCGCGCCTACGTGCAGTCGGGCGTCTGCGGCCCGAGCCGCATGAGCTACTATACCGGCCGCTACATGTTCTCCCACGGCGCCACCTGGAACCGTGTGCCGCTCAGTTTGCGCGAGAAGACGCTGGGCGATTTCCTGACTCCCGCCGGCATCAAGGTGGCGCTGGCCGGCAAGACCCACATGATGCCCGACCTCGAGGGACTGGAGCGCTTCGGCATCGAGGGTGGCTCCGCGCTCGACGCGCTGCTGCGCGCGGGCCGCTTCGAGGAGATCGACCGCTACGACGGCCATCATCCGCCGGGCAAGGAAAGCGGCTACCCCGACTATCTCCGCGCGCAGGGCTACAACTCCGACGATCCTTGGACCGACTATGTGATCGCCGCCGACGGTCCAGATGGTACGGCGCTGTCCGGCTGGCACATGCGCAACGTCCACCTGCCGGCGAGGGTGAAGGAGGAGCATTCGGAGACCGCCTACATGACGCGCGAGGCGATGCGCTTCATGGACGAGATGGGCGGGAAGCCGTGGTGCCTGCATCTCTCCTACGTGAAGCCGCACTGGCCCTACATGGCGCCGGCGCCGTACCACAACATGTACGGCGCGGCCGACACCTTGCCGCTGAACCGCGACGAGCAGGAGCGGGTGGACGAGCATCCCGTGCTGGCGGCCTACCGCGAGCACGAGGAGGCGATCTCCTTCTCGCGGCCCGAGGCGCCCGGCATCGTGCGGCCGGCCTATATGGGCCTGATCAAGCAGCTCGACGATTGGCTGGGCCGTCTGTTTGCCCACATGAAGGCGAGCGGCCGCCTCGACGACACGCTGATCTTTTTCACCTCGGACCATGGCGACTTCCTGGGCGACCATTGGCTGGGCGAGAAGGAGATGTTCTTCGAGGAAGCGCTGCGCGTGCCCTTCATCGTGGTCGATCCCGACCCCGAGGCTAACCTGACGCGCGGCACGGTCGACCAGCGCTTCGTCGAGGCGGTCGACGTCGTGCCGACCATCCTGCAAGCGCTCGGCCTGCCGCCGCACGACCACCTGGTCGAGGGCCGCTCGCTGCTGCCGCTCACCCGCAAGATCCATCTCGAGACCTGGCGCGACGCGGTCTTCTCCGAGCTCGACTATTCCTTCCGCGAGGCGCGCAGGATCCTCGGGCGCAAGCCCGGCGAGTGCCGGGCCATCATGGTCCGCACCGACCGCTGGAAGTACGTGTGGTGGCAGGACTACCGGCCGATGCTGTTCGATCTCGAGAACGATCCGAAGGAACGCCGTGATCTCGGCGCCGACGGCAGCTACGCTCCCGTGATTGCCGACATGGAGAAACGGCTGGGCGCCTGGCTGCGGCTGCGCAAGACCCGCGTCACCGTGGACGATGCCTACGTCGCCCAGCGCACCGCGACCCACAAGAAGGCCGGCGTCTTCTTCGGCCAATGGTGATGGCGCGGCGATTGCTCTAAGGCAGGTTGGTGCGCGTTCATCAGCCCGGGAGCGAGACATGGCCGCCAAGGAAGAGTCGTTCGAGAGCAAGGGCGGGGTGAAGATCCACGTCCGGTCCTGGTTGCCGCCGGGACAGCCCAAGGCCGTGGTCGTGATCTGCCACGGCGTCAACAGCCATGGCGGCCAGCACGCCTGGACGGCCGAGCAGCTCTCGAAGGCGGCTTTCGCCACCTACGCGCTCGACCTGCGCGGCCGCGGCAAGTCCGAGGGCGAGCGCTTCTACGTCGAGGACGTGGCCGACTACGTCGCCGACGTCGCGGGCACCATTCGGCTGGCCAAGCAGCGCCATCCCGGCCTCAAGACCTTCCTGCTGGGCCACAGCGCCGGCGGCGTCACGTCGGCCACCTACGTGCTCGACAACCAGGCCGAACTCGCGGGCTTCATCTGCGAGAGCTTCGCCTTCCAGGTGCCGGCGCCGGGCTTCGCGCTCGCCGCCATCAAGGGACTGAGCCACGTGGCGCCGCGCCTGCCGGTGCTGACGCTCAAGATGAAGGACTTCACGCGCGATCCCGTGGCGCTCGCGGCCCTCGAAGCCGATCCGCTGACGGCGCACGAGTCGCAGCCCGCCGCCACGGTCGCGGCTTTGGTGCGCGCCGACGAACGCCTGCGCGAGGAGTTCCCGACCATCACCATCCCGGTTCTCATCATGCACGGCACCGCGGACAAGGCGACCGTTCCGGCCGGCAGCCAGTTCTTCTTCGACACGGTCGGCTCGACGGACAAGACCCTCAAGCTCTACGAGGGCCACTTCCACGACCTGCTGAACGACGTCGGCAAGGAAGGCGTGATGGCCGAGATCCTCGGCTGGCTGGAGAAGCGGCTCTAGCGCCGCGACGGCGCTCTAGCGCTGCCGCGCCTCGATGATCACCTGCTCGAGCCGTTGCCGGAGCCGCGAGACGTGGTAGCGGCGCGGATTGCGCTCGAGCTGGTTGGCGCGCCACGTCGAACGCTCGGCGGTCGGCGTCACGCAGTCCGACAGCGCCGTGCGCGCGCGGTCGTAGACGCCCGACTCCATGTAGCTCAGCGCGTGGACCAGGTGGCTCTCCTCCCAGCTATCCGGCTGCCTCTCCATCTGCTCGAGCTGGTCGAGGATCGTGCCGAAGACGGAATGCACCTGCTCCTTCTCTTCCAGGGAATATCTGGCCATGTCCGGTGTCCCCATCTGTCCATGATGTAGCCGGCCCAGATTTCACACAGCGCCCGTCGCTGCGTGTGACTTTCCGGTGACCGGCGTGGGTAAGCTCGGTTCGCCAGCGTGCGGAGCGGACGCTCAGAGCTTCTCGTCGTTGTGGCGGATGCCGACGCGGTAGCGGTAGACAAGCGCACCGCCCTTCCAGCCCGAGAACAGCAGCAGAGCGGTCGCCCCGGCCGAGATCGCGAGACCGGCCGGCAGCACGAACTCCGGTCCGCGCTCCAGCCGCAGCACGAGATTGGCCGCCTCGGCCACGACCACGACGACATTGGCGCCGGCGTGCCACCACGCATCGTCGAGGCGACGGATGCGGCGGTCGCCGGCGAATTCCACGAGGCCGGCCAGGGCCGCCAGCACGGCGAACGCCAGGCCCCCGGCCAGCAGCCATTGCGAGGCCATGACCCAGGTTTCGCCGCCACTGCGCCAGTAGCCGATGTCCGTGGCGAAGGCCGCGACGAACAGCACGATGGGGAAGGGCACCAGCATCGGATGAATGGGATGTCCCGCGATATGCGCCGTGGTGCGCGGATAGTCGGTCGCCATGACAAGCCAATGGTCCGAGGTCGGCGGGGTTCCACCTCACGGCATGAATCACATTCAGGTCTTCCTGGGCCGAACGGGGTTCATCGTCTGCGCTTCAGGGTGTAGGTCGCGAACCCTCATGTCAGCCCCCTCGATCGACGGCGCCGATGTGCGCCTCGCCCTCCGCCTGCGCGAAGAGGAGCAGAACGGCCAGGCGCTGGCCTTCAAGGGCCGCCTCGTGGCGTTGGGCTCGGTGGCGCTGTGGCTGATGCTGGCGGCCGGCCCGATGCGGGTCGGCGTGGGTGTCGGCGCCTGCGTCACCATGATGGTGACGGCAGGCATCGTCTACGCGACGCGCGCCTCGCCGTGGAGCAAGGCGATCCAGCTCGTGGTCACGGTGGTTGACGTCACGGTGATCGCCATCGCCACGCTCGTGCCGATCCCCGGCGCGCCCGACGGCGCGCTGTGGCTCGAGCAGGTGTTCGGCCGCCGCTCGCTGTTCCTCTATCTGGTGATCTATCTCACCGCGAGCGCGCTCAGCTATTCGGCCCGCACCGTGATCCTGACGGGCGCCGCCTCGCTGGTGGCGCTGGTCGGCAGCTTCCTGTGGACCGCGCTCGACCAGGCGCGCACCGCCGGCGTCGATCTCATGTCGGTGCCCGATCCCTGGCAAGTCGCCAAGGCGCTGTTCGCCAAACTCATTGGCCCGGGGTTCGTCACGCCCGAGGCCTTCCTGATCCAGCAGCTCATCTTCATGGCGCTCTGCACCGGCTTCGTGGCGCTGGCGGTGTGGCGTGCCCGCGCCCATCTCGGCCGCACCCTGCTGGCCGAGGGCGAGCGCAACAGCCTGGCGCGCTACTTCTCGCCCAACCTGGTCGATCGCCTCGCCACGGCCGGCCACGATTTCGAGGTGGGCCGCGAGGGCCGCGCCGCCGTGCTGTTCGCCGACATCGTGGGCTTCACGCGCCTGATGGAGGGCGAGCCGCCGCAGCGCACGATCGATTTCCTGCGCGTCTTCCACGAGCACATGGCGGCCTGCATCTTTCGCCACGGCGGCACGCTCGACAAGTTCATCGGCGACGGCGTGATGGCGACCTTCGGCACGCCCGATCCGCACCCCGACGACGAGGCGCGCTCCCTGCTCTCGGCGCTCGACATGGTGCGCGCCGTCGAGGAATGGAACCGCGGCCGCCGCACGCGCGGCCTGCCGGCCGTGCGCATCGCCGTCGGCGTCCATGTCGGGCCCGTGCTGATGGGCGCCATCGGCAGCCGCAACCGCCTCGAATATTCCGCCGTCGGCGACACGGTGAACGTGGCGAGCCGGCTGGAGCAGCTCGCGCGTCGCCACGATGCCGCGATCGTCGCCAGTGCGGAGACGCTGGCGGGGGCCACGCAATCGGCCGCCTTCGCGGCCCGCGACGCCGCCCGTTTCCGCGCCGTCGGCCCGGTGCCGATCGAGGGACGGATCGAGCCGGTCGAGGCCGTCGTCGTGAAGGCGGGCGACACCGGAATGGCATAAGAAGAGGCATGTCGAAGGTCACCCGCGCCACGAAAGCGCTCGAACAGGCGGGCGTCGCCTTCACCGTCCATGTCTACGACTACGATCCCGACGCCGGCAGCGTCGGCCTGCAGGCGGCCGAGGCGCTGGGCGAGCCGCCGCAGCGCGTCCTCAAGACGCTGATGACCCTGGTCGATGGCAAGCCGGCGTGCGTGATCGTGCCCTCCGACCGCGAGGTCTCGATGAAGAAGCTCGCCGCCGCCTTCGGCGGAAAGTCGGCCATGATGATGAAGCCGGCCGATGCCGAGCGCCTGACCGGCTACAAGGTGGGTGGCATCAGCCCGTTCGGCCAGATGCGCGCCGTCCGTACCGCCGTCGAGGCCGGGGCCATGGCGCACGACGCCGTCTACATGAACGGCGGCCAGCGCGGCCTGCAGGTGCGCCTCGCGCCGCGGGATGCCGTCGCTGCCCTGAAGGCCATCGTCGCGCCTTTCGTAGCCTAGGCAGTTGCCGCGCGGTTGCATCAGGCCTAGCGTGCTCCGTGATCATGGCTTGG
>CAYRBQ010000089.1:0-4785 GCA_964422305.1 uncultured Reyranella sp.
GACCAACGTGCCGCTGAACCTCGCGGACTGGCAGAGCTACAACGAGGTCTACGGCTCGACCAACAATCCGTGGGACCTCGGCCGCACGCCGGGCGGTTCGTCGGGCGGTTCGGGCGCCGCGCTGGCGGCAGGGCTCACCGGCATCGAGGCGGGCAGCGACATCGGCGCCTCGATCCGCAACCCGGCGCACTATTGCGGCGTGTGGGGCCACAAGCCGAGCTGGGGCGTCGTCTCGCCCAAGGGCCATGCGCTCGCGGGCGCCGTGGCCTATGGCGACATCGGCGTGGTCGGACCGCTGGCACGCGGCGCCGAGGATCTCGAGATCGCCCTGGAGGCGATGGCCGGTCCCGACTCGATCGACGGCCGCGGCTGGACGCTCAGCCTGCCGCGCTCGAAGAAAAAGAAGCTGCGCGACTTCAAGGTCGCCGTGATGCTGACCGACCCCAATGCCGAGGTCGACGACTCCGTGCAGGAGCAGATCTCGAAGCTCGCCGCGTTCCTCGCCGGGAACAAGGTCAAGGTGAGCGACAAGGCGCGCCCGAGGATCGACACGGTCGAGCTGAACGACGTCTACATCCGGCTGCTGCGCGCGGCGACCTCGGCACGCATGACCGATGCGGTCTACGAGCAGGCGGTCAAGGATGCCGCAACCCTGCCGGCCGACGACATGAGCTATTTCGCCCAGATGCAGCGCGGCAACTCGTTGCCGCATCGCACCTGGCTGCAGCTCAACGAGAAGCGCCACAAGATGCGCTGGGCCTGGGACGAGTTCTTCAAGGATTACGACCTGATGCTCTGCCCGGTCGCGGTGACCGCCGCCTTCCCGCATGACCAGACCGGCCTGCGCCACAAGCGCACCATCGTGGTCAACAACAAGCACGTGCCGGTCGTCGACCAGATCTTCTGGGCAGGCTATGCCGGCGTCACCTGGCTGCCGGCGACGGCGGCTCCGATCGGCCAGAGCAGGGAAGGCCTGCCGATCGGCGTGCAGATCATCGGCCGCCAGTACGGCGACTACGACTGCATCCAGTTCGCCAAGCTGCTCGAGAAGGAATATCGCGGCTTCGAGCCGCCGCCGGCCTATAGCTGAGTTCAGGAGAGAGAATGCACAACGACATCGATCTCAAGAAGCACATCCGCTCGATCCCGGATTTCCCCAAGCCCGGCATCCTCTTCTACGACATCTCGACCCTCCTGGCGCACGCCAAGGCCTGGCACGCCGCGATCGAGAAGCTGGCCGACCTGATCCGGCCGCACAAACCCGACGTGCTGGCGGGAATCGAGTCGCGCGGCTTCCTGCTCGCCGCGCCGCTGGCGCTGGCGCTGGGCACCGGCTTCGTCATGCTGCGCAAGCAGGGCAAGCTGCCCGGCACGACGGTGCGCCACACCTACGCGCTGGAGTACGGCACCGACACGATCGAGATCCAGCAGGACGCGATCCGCAAGGGCGCGCGCGTCGTGCTGGTCGACGACCTGCTGGCGACCGGCGGCACCATGGCCGCCGCCGTGCACCTGCTGGAGAGCGTCGGCGCCGTGGTGCCGGCGGCCGCCTGCATCATCGAGCTCACCTTCCTCGAGGGCCGCAGGAAGCTGAAGCCGCCGGTCGAGGTGTTGTTGAAGTACGACAGCTAACGCTGGTCGGCGCGATTGAAGGCGCCGGCCCCGTCGGGCAGCACCGCGAAGGTCGAGAGCGACTGGGCGATCGGGTCGGGAGAGTCGTCGACATAGAAATCGACCTCGCCGAAGGCCGTCGTGCGCCCCACCCGCACGGCACGCGCCACCCCCACGACATCCTGTTGCACCGCAGCGCGGATGAAGTTGGTGGTGAGCGAGATCGTCGCCAGGGTCGCGAAGCGCTGCAGCTTCTCGCAGATCGCCAGCACCATGATGGTGTCCGCCAGCGCCATCATGGCCTGCCCGACCATCACGCCGCCCGGTCGTGCGATGTGATCGCTGTACGGCAGACGGATGCGAACCTCATCGGCCGAGACGCGCTCGGCCTTGAGCTTCAGCTCCCAGATCCACGGCCCGAAGTTGCCGCCGGGTGAAAGCTGCGCCTGCGCAGCCTCGAGCGTGAAGAATGCCATGCCCCATGGTGCCGCTTTCCGCGCCACCGTCAAACCGGCTACGATGTGCCGGGGGAGGAAGAGTTCAGATGTTTTCAGTATCCCAGTGCTTCTCCGAGACCTATGCGGAGGCGCGCGCCAAGTTCTGCGCCGCTGCGGCCGACGGCGGCGGCGCCCTTCGATCGTGGCTGAATCCCAAGGCACTGGGGCCTGGCGGGGAGAAGCTCTATCTCGACACGGCGAGGTTCGGTCCGGCCGACGCGGCGAACATGCTGGTGCTGATCGCCGGCACGCACGGCGTCGAGGGCCATTGCGGCTCGGGCGCGATGATCTCGTGGCTGCGCTCGGGCGGTCCGGCGAAGCTGCCCAGGGGCACCGGTGCGCTGCTGATCCATGCGCTCAATCCCTACGGTTTCGCGTGGACCCGCCGCGTCACCGAGGACAATGTCGATCTCAACCGCAACTTCGTCGACCACGACAAGGGCTATCCGAAGAACGAGGGCTATCTCGCCCTCGCCGACGCGGTCCTTCCCACGGCGTGGACCGAGGAAAGCAAGGCCGAGACCGAGCGCGTGTTCGCGGCCTATGCGCAGAAGCACGGCGCCTTCGGCCTGCAGGGCGCGATCAGCGGCGGCCAGTACAGCCATCCCGAGGGAATCTTCTTCGGCGGGCACACCTCGACCTGGAGCAATCGCACGGTGCGCGCCGTCGCGCGCGAGGAGCTGTCGCGGGCCCGGCAGGTCGCGATCATCGACTTCCACACGGGGCTCGGCCCGTTCGGCCACGGCGAGCTGATCTGCGCGGTGTCGCCCGCCGCCAGATCGTTCGGCCGTGCCAAGGCCTGGTATGGCGACGAGCTGACCTCGCCCGAGAGCGGCACATCGACCTCGGCGATCGTCGTCGGCATCATGACCGACGCCTTCCCGCAGGAGTTGCCCGATGCACAGGTGACGCCGATCGCCCTGGAATACGGCACCTACTCCGTGCCAGAGGTGCTGAATGCGGTGCGGGCCGACAACTGGCTGCACCATCGCGGCGACATCGCGTCCGAGCTCGGCCGCGCGCTCAAGGCCGACATGAAGGAGCGCTTCTTCCCCGCCGGCGACAAATGGCGGGAGATGGTCTGGGCGCGCGCCGACCAGACGATCGGCTGGGCCCTGAAGGGGATGGCCGGGGGATGAGCCTCGCGGCGCCGAGCGAAGATACCGCCCGGCTGCGCCTCCGGAAGGTGCTGCAACGCGCCCCGCTGTTCGCCGATCTCGATCCGACGGGGATGGCCGCCGTCGAACGCGAGCTGACCTTGCTGGTGCTGCCGGGCGGTGCCCCGCTGTTCCGCCAAGGCGAACCTGCCGACGCCGTCTATGTCGTGGCCAGCGGCTGCCTCGGCGTCTTCCGTCACGAGGAGGAGGGCGAGGCCACCGAGCCGGTGCTGATCGCCGAGGTGCCGCCGGGCAACCTGGTCGGCGAGATGTCGCTGCTGTCGCACGGCAAGCGCACGCGCAGCGTCGCCGCGCTGCGCGACAGCGAGGTCTGGCGGCTCGCACAGACCAGCTTCAACGCGCTGACCGCACATCATCCAGAGGTCCTGCCGGCGCTGATGCGCAGCGTCGTGGCGCGCAACGCGCTCGAGACCGGCAAGCGCCGCCGCCAGCCGCGCACCTTCGCCATCCTGCCGAGCGGTCCCGATGTGCCGGCCGCGCGCTTCGCCGTGATGCTGGCCGACGCGCTCGGCCGCATCGGCAACCAGGTGCAGATGCTGGGGCCGGAATCGGTCGACCGGGAGCCGGAGTGGTTCTCGCGCTGCGAGATGGACTCGTCGTTCGTCCTCTATCGCGCCGACCCGACGCTGACGCCGTGGACCGAGCTCTGCCTCCGCCAGGCCGACTGCCTGGTGGCCGTGCGCAACGCCGACAACGACTTCCCGACCAAACTGCCCTTCGAGGTCGAGACGGCGCAGAGCGGAGCCGTCTTCCATCGCCGTCGCGAGCTGGTGCTGTTGCACGATGGCCGCGATCCGCGGCCCGGTTCGACCGCCCCCCTGCTGGCGGGCGGCCTCTACGGCCATCACCACCATGTCCGCATCGACATCCACGCCGACATCGACCGGCTGGCGCGGCTGCTGACCGGCCACGCGGTCGGCGTCGTCATGGCGGGCGGCGGTGCCCGCGCCTTCACCCATATCGGCGTCGTGAAGGCGCTGCGCGAGTGCGGCGTGCCGATCGACCTGGTGGGCGGCACCAGCATGGGGGCGATCGTCGCCGCGGGAGTGGCCTCGCGCTGGAACGACCAGGAGCTCGACGAGCGTTTCCGCAAGGCCTTCGTCGAGGCCAATCCGCTGAGCGACTACACCCTGCCGCTGATCTCGCTGTTCTCCGGCCGCCGGGTGACGCGGCTGTTGCGTGCGGCGTTCGGCGAGAAGGACATAGAGGACCTGATCCTCCCCTTCTATTGCATGACCGCCAACCTCACGACCTCGAACGCCGACATGCATACGGTGGGCCGGCTGTGGCGCTGGCTGCGGGCCTCGGTCTCGATCCCGGGCGTGCTGCCGCCGTTCAACGAAGCAGGCGAGGTCCATGTCGATGGCGGCGTCATCGACAATTTCCCGGTGCGGGCCATGCGTCGGCTGGGCCGCGGCGTCACCATCGGGGTCGACATCGATACCGGCGGCGCAGGAAGAACGCCACGGCGACGACCGTCGCGATCTGCGCGAGCGTGA
>CAYRBQ010000089.1:4795-10368 GCA_964422305.1 uncultured Reyranella sp.
GATACCGGCGGCGCGCTGGCGGCCGGCGCCGGCGTCGAGGAACCCTGGTCGGCCTGGCAGTTCTTCCGCCGCCTCGTCTGGAAGCGCAACGAGACGCTGCCCATCCCGTCGATCGTGCGCATCCTGCTGCGCTCGGCCCTGGTCGCCAGCACGTCGCGGGCGGCCGAGGACCGCGGCGCCTCCGAGCTGCTGATCGTGCCGCCGATGAACCATATCGACCTGCTCGACTGGACGAGCTTCGATGCCGCGATCGAGCTCGGCTACCGCACGACCATGGAGGGGCTGGAGAAGGCCCGCACCCTGCCGGTCGGCGCCCGCCTCTTCCTCGCCTAGCGAAGCGGTGTGGCGTCGCACGCTTGACAGCGGCGGGCGCCGGCCTTCTATTTTACTCAACGGTTAACAATAAAGACCTCACCATGACGCACGCCGCCGACCGCCTCAGCATGACCTTCGCCGCCCTCGCCGATCCGACGCGACGGGCCATCCTGGCGCGATTGACGCTCGGCGAGACTTCGGTCGGCGACCTCGCCGAACCGTTCGACATGTCCCTGCCCGCCGTCTCCAAGCATCTCAAGGTGCTGGAGCGCGCCGGGCTGATCGCGCGCGGCCGCGAGGCCCAGCGCCGCCCCTGCCGCTTGGCGGCCGAGCCGCTACACGAGGTCTCCGACTGGGTCGCGACCTACCGGCGGTTCTGGGAGCAGCGGCTCGACCAGCTCGAGGCCTACTTGATGGAAGCGCAGTCGGCCAAACCCGCCAAGAAGAGGACACGCAGCCATGCCCGCAAGAGCAAGTGAGCAAGCCCTTCCGCGGCGCCGCGAGTTCACGCTGAGTCGCGTACTGCAGGCGCCGCGCGCCCTGGTCTTCCGCGCCTTCGTCGATCCGGAGCGCATGAAGCTGTGGTGGGCGCCGCGCGGCTTCAGCATGCTGTCCTGCGCGCTCGACCTGCGCGAGGGCGGTGCCTGGCGCATGCGCATCCGTTCGGAGGAGACCGGCGCGGTGCAGACAGAGGTCGGCACCTACCGCGAGATCCGTGCCCCCGAGCGCCTGGTCTTCACCCACGCCTGGGTGCGCTCCAACGGCACGCTGACGCCGACGACCGTCGTCACGGTGACCTTCACCGAGCAGGACGGCCGGACGGAGGTGAGCTTCACCCAGGCTGATTTCCATTCCGACGAGTTCTGCCGCAGCCACGAGGTGGGGTGGAGCAGCTCCTTCTCGCAGCTCAGCGAGAAGGTGGTCGAGGGGAACGTCTCGTGAGCCGCGCGCGCCATCTCGTCGAGCTCGAGACGCTCAACAGCAACTATGTGCGCTCGGTCGACCAGGCCGACGTCGCCTGGTTCGACGCGCACCTCGCGCAGGATTTCTGCAACATCAACCCCGACGGCACGCGGCTCGACAGGGCGGCGTTCCTGGCCCAGATCGGGCGCGGCTCGGTGGTGAAGGACATCCGCGAGCACGACGTCCAGGTCCGCCTTCTCGGCGACTTCGCGGTGATCCACGCGCGCACGCGCTACATCAAGCCCGACGGCAGCCAGGGCGCGGGCTGGTACACCGACGACTGGCAGCTCCAGGCCGACGGCTGGCGCTGCGTGTCGGCGCACGTCAGCCGCTCCTGATCTCGCACCCGATGTTCTCCACCGCAGGCGCCGACTCGTCGCCGGCCGCCTGGCGGGTCGTCTTCGCCTGCTTCCTGTCCGCCGTCTTCTCCTGGGGCTTCGGCTTCTATGCGCACGGCACCTACCTCGTGGAGCTGCAGAAGGCGCACGGCTGGTCGACCGGCTTCATCTCCTCGGTGGTGACCGCCCACTACGTGCTGGGCGCCCTCCTCCTGCCGCGCATCGCCGAGGCGATCGGCCGCTTCGGGCCGCGCGCCGTCTTCCTCGGCGGCCTCTTCACCACGGCCGCGGCGTTGATGATCCTGCCGTCGGTCACCGAGCGCTGGCAGCTCGTAGCGCTCTATCTGGTCATGGCACCGGGCTGGAACGCCACCAGCGTAGCGCCGATCGCGGCCACGATCGGCCAGTGGTTCGACCGCAAGCGCGGGCTGGCCCTGAACCTTGCGCTGAGCGGCGCTACGGTCGCGGGCCTTGTCGTGGCGCCGGCCCTGCTCGCCGCCATCCCGCGCCTGGGCTTCGCCGACGCCGAGCGCCTGCTGGTCGCCATCGGCATCGTGGTGGCGGGTGGCGCGGTCGCGCTGTTCGTGCGCAAGGGGCCACTCAGCCCCAAGCCCGCCGCGATCCGTCAGAGCCGGCTGGCGCCGCTCCGGCAGTGGCGCTTCTGGAGCATCTCGGCGCCCTTCGCCTTCGTGCTGGTCTCGCAGGTCGGCTTCCTCACCCATCTCGTGCCGCTGACGAGCGGACGCGGCGGAGTCGATCCCGGCCTCGCGGTCGGCATCAACGCGGTGATGGCTCTGGTCGGTCGCGTCGTGCTGGGTTTCGTCATCGACCGGCTCGACCCGCGCGCGGCCTCGTCGATCTCGTTCCTGGTCCAGGTCGGCGCCATCGCCGTCCTCGCCCATGCCGAGCAGCCGCTCGTGATCTACGGCGCCTGCGCCGTCTACGGCTTCTCGGTCGGCAACAACATCACGCTGTCGCCGCTGATCGTGCAGCGCGAGTACACGGCCGACGAGTTCCCGGCGATCGTGGCCCTGTCGACCGCCATCGTGCAGATCCTCTACGCCTTCGGGCCGGGCCTGCTCGGCGTGCTGCGCGACGGATTCGGCGGCTACGGCGTGCCGCTGGCCGTCTGCATGGCGCTGAACCTGATGGCGTCGGGCCTGGTCCTGATGAGGCCCCGACCGCCTAAGACAGGAACTTGAGGCCGTTCACGACCTTGTCGATCGTCTTGCGCGGCCCGTGCACGGCGATTCCGACGAAGTCCAGTGCATCGGCCGGCGCGGCGGCAACCGCGGCGCGGTTGTCGGCGTCATTGGTCGTCGTGAACATCGGCTCGATGTAGATCGCCGGCACCAGTTCGCGCGACAGCGCCCGCTGATGGGTGCGGCGCAGCTCCTCGAGCGTGCCGCCATAGACGAACACCGGTTCGCGGATCAGCGCGGTGTAGTCCCGCCCCGCGCCGTCGCGATAGGGCTCGCCCATCATGTGGGCATGGGTGCCGGCGAGGCCGCCGGCCAGGAAGGCGGCGACATTGGCCATCTGCCAGGCGGCAAGGTCCCGGCGCAGGACGAGGGCGGTCTTGGTCTCGTAGATCATGCCCCCCATATCGGGCATGGTGGACCGCCCGTCTTGAACATTCGTGCATGACTTCCGACCGCATCCGTCTCGATCGACCGACCGCCGGCCTGCAGCGCCTCGCCGCGTGCTTCGGCGGCCATGCCTATGATCCGCACCGGCACGAAACCTACGGCATCGGGCTCACCCTCTACGGCGTGCAGCAGTTCCACTATCGCGGCAGGCTGCGCGCCAGCCGCGCCCGGCAGGTGCTGGTGCTGCATCCCGACGAGCTGCACGACGGCCACGCCGGCGAGGGCAGCACCTTCGCCTATCGGATGCTCTATCTGGATCCGGCTGCGGTTTCGCAGGCGCTGGACGGCGCCAGCCCGCCCTTCGTTTCCGAGGTGGTGGCGAACGATGCGGCGATGGCCGCGGTCGTCGACGAGGCGTTCCTCGATTTCCCGCAGTCGCTCGAGCCGCTCGCCGCCGACGCGACCGTCGGGCGCGTGGCCGAGCTGCTGGCGCGACGCGGTGACGGTGCCCGTCGGCATCGTCGCGCCGCCCTCGCCCTCTGTGCCGTCACTCGTGCGAGGGACTTCCTCGTGGCCGAAGCACACCGCACCGTGGGATCGGACGAGCTCGAGAGCGTAAGCGGCCTCGACCGCTTTGCGCTCGCCCGCCATTTCCGCCTGGCCTTCGGCACCTCGCCCCACCGCTTTCAGGTCGGGCGCCGCCTGATGCGAGCGCAGGCGATGATCGCCGAGGGCGCCGCGCTCTCGGAGACTGCGGTCGCCACGGGCTTCGCCGACCAGAGCCACCTCACCCGCCACTTCGCAGCGCGTTTCGGCGTGACGCCCGGCCGGTGGGCGGCGCTGTCCCGCAGCTAAAGGGCGTGGCCTACAGGCCGCCGTTCACGACCAGGCACTGGCCGCTGACATAGTCGCTGTCGGGGCTGCAGAAGAGGTAGACCGAGCCGGCCGCCTCCTCGGGCAGGCCGCCGCGGCCGAGCGGGATCATCTGGTTCATGGCGGCGATGCGGCCGCCCTGGACGCCGACCTTGACCTTGCGGCCCTGCACCTCGATTTCGCCGGCATCGCCCTGGGCGAGCGGCTGGGTGAGGCGCGTCTGGATGTAGCCGAAGGCCACGGCGTTCACCGTGACGTCGTAGCGGCCGAACTCCTTGGCCAAGGTCTTGGTCAGGCCGATGATGCCCGCCTTGCCCGCCGAGTAGTTCGACTGGCCGGCATTGCCGTTGACGCCCGAGGTCGAGGAGATGTTCACGACCTTGCGCACGATGCGTTTGCCCTCGGAACGCTCCTTCTCGACGGCGGTCTTGAAGTGCTGCTGGAACGCCCGCAGCACGCGGAACGGCGCCGTCAGGTGGACGTCGAGGATGGCGTACCACTGCTCGTCGCTCATCTTCTGGATGACCGAGTCCCAGGTGTAGCCGGCATTGTTCACGACCACATGGCAGTCGCCGAAGGCGTCGACCGCCGTCTTGACGATACGGTCGCCGAAATCGGGCTTGGCGACGTCGCCGTTGCAGGCCACGGCCTTGCCGCCCATCTTGACGATCTCGGCCACGGTCTCCTTGGCCGGCGCATCGTCGATGTCGTTGATCACCACCTTGGCGCCGTCGCGCACCAGGCGCAGCGCGATCTCCTTGCCGATGCCGCGGCCCGAACCGGTGACGATCGCCACCTTGCCATCCATCTGACCCATGTCGTTCTCCTGATTTCGCCCTTACGCCAGCGCCACGGTAGCGCTGCCCTGCAGCGTATCCTGGCCGTTCTGGTTGGTGCACTTGACCTCGAGGTCGACCAGCTTCTCGCCGTTGGCCTCGCGCTTGCCCGTGACCTTGCCGCTCACGGTGATGACGTCGCCCACCCAGGTGATCGAGGTGAAGCGCGTGCCGAGCCCGCGCACCTGCTTCTGCGGCACCCAGGAGGTGACGAGACGGCCGAGGAAGGCCATCGACAGCATGCCGTGGGCGAAGACGTCCTTGAAACCGAACTTCCTGGCGAAGTCGATGTCGACGTGGATCGGGTTGTGGTCGCCCGAGCCGCCGCAATAGAGGGCGAGCTGGTGGCGGCTGATCGGCGGCAGGACGAGCGGCTTGAGCTCGTCGCCGACCTTGATGTCACTGAACTTCGGCGCGGTCGTCATGGGTCCCTCCCTCACTTCTTCGCGGCGTCGGGGTTGCGCACGACGGTGACGCCGCGGCCCTTGGCCACGAGCTTGCCCGTCTGGTCCTTCATCTCCATCTCCTGGACGACGAACCACAGGGCGCCGCCTTTCTTGTCGTAGATGTCGACGACCTTCTCCTGGCAGGTGACCTTGTCTCCCACCACGACCGGCGCGTAGTACTCGAAGTGCTGCTCGCCGTGCAGGATCAGGCCG
>CAYRBQ010000090.1:0-10352 GCA_964422305.1 uncultured Reyranella sp.
GGGACGGGGGAGGAGAAGAATTGTCATACCTTCTTCTCTGCCCCCGCGAAGCGGGGGAAGTGCCCCCGAAGGGGGCGAAGGGGGTCTTATGCCGCCGCCAGCGCCTGCGTGAGGTCGGCGACCAGGTCGTCGGGATGCTCGATGCCGACCGAGAGCCGGATGGTCGTGTCGAGCACGCCGATGCGGTTGCGGACGTCCACCGGCACGCCGGAATGCGTCATGGCGGCGGGATGGCTCGCTAGAGATTCGGTGCCGCCGAGGCTGACCGCCAGCTTGAAGATCTGCAGCGCGTTCAGGAAGGCGAACGCCTCCTTCTGGCCGCCCTTGATGTCGAAGGAGAAGGTCGAACCCGCGCCGGTGCACTGCCGTGCATACACTGCCTTGGCTTCAGGCTGGCCGTCGAGGAATTCGAGATAGTGGACCTTCGCCACCCGCGGATGGTCGCGCAGGTATTCCGCGACCTGCCTCGCGTTCGTGTTGGCGCGCTCCATGCGCAGTCCCAGCGTCTCGAGCGAGCGGCCGAGCATCCAGCAGGAGTGCGGGTCGAGCTGCGTGCCGAGGCTGCCGCGCAGCGCCTTGATCGGGCCGATCGTCGTCTGCGCGCCGAGCGCCGCCCCCGCGATCAGGTCGGAATGGCCGCCGACATACTTGGTGAGCGAATAGACCGAGACGTCGGCGCCGTGGCCGAGTGGGCGCTGGAAGACCGGACCGAGCAGGGTGTTGTCGCAGACCACGATGGGTCGGAAGCCCTGTTCGGCGCCGACCTCGTCGGCGATGCGGCGGATCAGGGCGACGTCGACCAGCGAGTTGGTCGGGTTGGCCGGCGTCTCGGTCATGATGACGGAGAGGCGGCCCTTCTTGCGCGCCTCCGCGACGGCCTTGCGGATCGCGGGCTCGCTGACGCCGTCGACGAAGCCCACGGCGGCGATGCCGAACTCCGCCAGGTTGCGCGCCAGCAGGGTCTCGGTGCCGCCGTAGAGCGGCTGCGAATGCAGGATCACGTCGCCGAGGCGCGCGAAGGCCAGGAGCGTCGTCGAGATCGCCGACATGCCCGAGGAGAACAGCACGCACTCCTCGGCGCCCTCGTAGACCGCGAGGCGATCCTCGACGATCTCGCTGTTGGGGTGGTTGAAGCGCGAATAGACCAGGCCGGGCTCGGTGCCGGCCGGCGGCTTCTTGCGCCCCGAGACGTAGTCGAAGAAGTCGCGGCCTTCCTCGGCCGAGCCGAACACGAAAGTCGAGGTCAGGAAGACCGGCGGCTTCACCGCGCCCTCCGACAGCTTCGGATCGAAGCCGTAGCTCAGCATCAGCGTCTCGGGCTTGAGCTGGTGATTGCCGATGTGGGTCTTTGAGGGGCGTGGCGCGACCATGGCGGTTCTCCTGTCGGCTGATCCGAGGGGGCAGGCTAACCTGGAGAGAAGGCCAACATTGTGGCCTCCGCACAAGCTGTCGCTCCGGATCAGTCGGCGAGTGCGCCGAGATAGCGCCTGACGTCGGCGTCCTCGACGATCGTGCCGAAGTCGGCGAACGGCCGCACGGCGCCACCGCCCACGAAGAAGAAGCGCTCGCAGATCTCGCGCAGCAGCTCGAGATGGAGCCGCGCGGTGGGGTGCAGGCAGACGAACACCAGCCGCCGCTCGTCGCGCAGGCGACGGAAGAAATCGAGCATGAAGCCGATATAGCCGTCCTGGGTGTTGAACTGCGGCTCGTCGAACAGGTGGACGACCGGGTAGCTGCTGCCCGCCGGCTCCAGCATGAAGTTGGGCCGCGTGCGTGCAAAGCGGCGCACCTGGTAGCTCTGGTGATAGTGGATGGCCAGCCGGTCGCGCTCGCGGTAGCGGACGCGCTGCATGTCGTGACCGGCCACCAGCACGCGGCCTTCGGTTGGCGTATTGGAGCCGGCGATCATCTCGAACAGGGTGGTCTTGCCCGCGCCATTGGGGCCCATGACGCCGACGATCGCCGGTTCGTCGATCCGGAAGTCGACGTCGAGCCGGAAGGCCGGCGTGCGGTCGAGCAGGCCGCGGCGGTAGATCTTGCTGACGCCGTCGAGGGCGAGCAGGGGAGAGCTCATCGTGCACCTCCCAGCAGCGTCCGCTTGAGCGCGGGATCGGCAGCGAGCGTCGCGGCCTCGCCGCTCCAGGCCACGGTGCCGTGCGACAACACGACGACGCGGTCGGCGACGGAGAGCGCGATGTCGGCGTTCTGCTCGACCACGATCGAGGCGATGCCTTCGGCCTTGAGTCGGCGGACCACGCCCATCACGTCGTCGACGATCTTGGGGGCCAGGCCCTGGCTCGGCTCGTCGAACAGCACGAGGCCGGGCGAGCCCAGAAGCGCCCGGCCGATCGCCACCATCTGCATCTCGCCACCCGACAGCGTCTCGGCCTCGCGCGCCATCAGGTACTTCAGCGCGGAAAAGATGTCGGTCACCTCCGACATCGACCAGGCGCGGAAACGCGTCGACTTGATGCCGAGCGCCAGGTTCTTGGCAACGGTCAGGGTGGGGCAGAGGCGGCGGTCGTCCGGCACCCAGCCGATGCCGGCGCGGGCGATCTCGTGCGTGGCGCGGCCGCCGAGCGGCCGGCCCTCGAAGGCGATGTCGCCCGTACGCGGCCGGGTGAGGCCCAGGATCGAGCGCAGCACCGTGGTCTTGCCCGCGCCGTTGGCGCCCAGCAGCGCCAGCACCTCGCCGGCGGCGACCGACAGCGACACGCCGAACAGCGCCTGCGTCTCGCCATAGTAGGTGTCGATGGCGCGGACCTCGAGCATCAGGCGAGCTTCCCGAGGTTGGAGTTCCTGACCCAGGGATTGGTCCTGAGCTCGTCGGGGCTGCCGCGCGCGATCACCTGGCCCCAATGGATGACCGAGATCGTGTCGGCGAGCGAGAACAGGAACTCCATGTCGTGCTCGATCACGACGAGCGTGACCTGGCCCTTCAGCCGGCGCACCAGCTCGGCCAGCCGCGCGCGACCGTCGCTGCCGAGGCCCGCCGTCGGCTCGTCGAGGAACAGGAGCTTCGGCCGAGAGGCCAGCGCTACCGCGATCTCGAGCGCCCGGCGCTCGCCATAGGGCAGCGCCTTGGCGATCTGGTCGGCGCGCGCGCCCAGCCCGACCGTGTCGAGCAGCTCGTGCGCCTCTTCGACCACGGTCGCGTCGCCATAGGCCTGCCCAACCGGGTCGGCGCCACGCCGTCGCGTCTGCGGCAGGGCGATCGCCACGTTCTCGAAGACCGTGAACTCGTCGAACAGGTTCATGAGCTGGAACGAACGGGCGATGCCCAGCCGCGCGATCGCCTGGGGCGATCGGCCGGTGATGTCGGCGCCGTCGAACATCACCCGGCCGCGGTCCGGCGTATAGCGCCCGGTCAGCACGTTGAAACAGGTCGTCTTGCCTGCGCCGTTGGGGCCCATGATGCCCGAGAGTCGGCCGGCCTCGAAGGCGAGCGAGACGTCCTCCAGCACGACGCGGTCGCCGAAGCGCAGGTGGAGCTGGTGCGCTTCGAACAGCGCCATGGTCAGGCCTTCGCTTCCGCGGGCGTCGCCGCCGGCTGCCGTGGCCGCGCCGGCCGCACGAACATGCCGCCAAGACCTTCCGGCTTGTAGATGACCAGCGCCACGAACAGCAGGCCGAACCACAACATCCAGCCGGTGGTGAAAGCACCGATGACGTCGCGGGCCAGCAGGAACACGATGGCGCCCAGCACCGGCCCCCAAAAGGTGACGAGGCCGCCGCCGACCAGCGTCATCATCACGATGTAGCCCGAGTAGTGCAGGCTCATCACGTCGGGGAAGGCCGAGCTCTGCGCCATGGCGAACAGGCCGCCGGCCAGCCCGGACAGACCTGCCGACAGGACCAGCACCGCGGCCTTGTAGCGCCATACGTCGTAGCCCACGAAGCGGGCGCGGGTCTCGTTCTGCTTGATCGCCTTCAGGATTCGGCCGAACGGCGAATGGACGAGGCGCCACAGCAGCAGAGAGACGACGACGAAGATCGCCAGCACGAAATAGAACAGCGAGATGTTGTGAGAGAGGTCGATTGCCGCGACGCCCAGGCGCACCGGCGGTCGCTCGATCTTGAGCAACCCGTCCTCGCCGCCGGTGACGGTGTGCCACTTGATGGCGATGAACCAGAAGACCTGGCCAAAGGCGATGGTGAGCAGCGAATAGTAGATGCCGCGCCGGTGCGAGATGAAGGCCGCGACGAGGGCACCACCCGCCGAAGCCACGGCGATCGCTGCGGCGAGGCAGAACCAAAGATCCGGCATCACGTTGAGCTGGGCCAGGCCGAAACCGTAGGCGCCCAGCCCGAAGAAGGCCCCGTGCCCGAACGAGGGCAGGCCGCTGTGGCCCAGCACCAGATTGTAGGCCAGCGCATAGGTGGCGAAGATCAGGATCTCGACGCCGAGATACTGGTAGAGCCCGACCTTCTCGATCCACAGCGGCACGGTCGCGAAGGCCAGCCAGATCGCGATCATCGCCGGCGTGAGGGTGGGGACGGTGCGGCCGCTGCGCATCACGCCTCCAGGACGCTCTTCTTGCCGAACAGGCCGCGCGACCTGAACGTCACGATCAGGATCAGCAGCAGGTACATCGAGAGCATCGACCATTCCGAGGCGTAGGCGCCGGAGAGGCCGACAACCATGCCGACCAGCAGCCCGCCCAGCACGGCGCCCCAGAAACTGCCGACGCCGCCCAGCACGATGATCACGAAAGCCGGGATCACGGCGTCGACGCCCATGTGCGGGCGGATGCCCCAGACCGGCGCCAGGATCACGCCCGCGACCGCGGCCATCACCGTGCCCAGCACGAACACCCAGACCCGGAGCTTCTCGAGATTGTGGCCCAGCGCCTGCACGATCTCGCTGTCGTGGGCGCCGGCCTTGACCAGCGCGCCGAAGCGTGTGCGCTCGATGATCAGCCAGACCACCGCCATGGCGATCACGGCGAAGCCTGCCGCCCAGAAGCGGTAGGTCGACCAGATCAGCTCGAGCATGATGAAGCCGCCCGATATGCCGCGCGGCACCGGCAGCATGTAGTCGCGGGTGCCCCAGACGATGCGGATCAGCTCCTCGATCACCATTGCCGCACCGAAGGTGAGCAGCAGCCCGTAGAGCGGGTCGCGGCCGTAGGTGCGCCGCATGAGCCTTTCGAGGACGACGCCGAACGGCGCCACCAGCACGGGGGCGAGGAACATGGCGGTGGTGAAGCGCCAGCCCAGCGGCACCTGCGCCCAGACCTGCAGCATGTCGGGCGGCAGCGGCAGGCGCGGCGTCGCGATCGCATAGGCGAAGTAGGCGCCCAATGCGAACAGCGAGCCGTGCGCGAGGTTGATCTGCTCCATCAGCCCCAGGATCAGCATGAATCCCAGGGCCAGCAGGGCGAACAGCAGGCCGAGCGCCAGGCCGTTCACCAGATGGGGCAGAAGTCCGACGACCGACACGCTACGCTACGCCGTCACGGACCTACTGTTCGTAGGTCGGGATGTCGGCGTAGGGCTTCAGCTTGCAGGCCGTCAGCGAGGCCGTGTCGATCGCCTGCTCCGGCGTCGCCGCGCTGATGATCTCGAACAGGTCGGTCTTGTCGGCCGGCTTCGGGTTGCGCTTGGCCAGGTAGATGGTCTGCTGGACCTGGTGCGTCACCGGATCGATCCAGGCGTCGTAGGTCTGCATCCGGTCGACGGCCGTCATCTTGCGGCCTTCCAGCGCCTTGATGATCGCGATGTTGTTGGTCGAGCCCGTCTGCTCGATGGCGCGCAGCAGCTCGCGCGTCGCCATGTAGCCGTTGTACGAGACGTTGCCCGGCACCGGGATCGGCGACTGCGGATAGGCGGTCTGCCAGCGCTTCACGAACTCGGGCACGCCGGGCAGGGCAAGCTTGTGGTACCAGTTGGTGCCGAACACGCCGAACAGCGTTTCCGGCACGCCCCAGATGTCCGGCCAGTCCTGCTGGTTGTTGATCCAGGCGGCCTTGTCCTCGAGCTTGAGGTCGGCAATCTGCTGGCGCAGCGCCTTGATGTCGTCGCCGCCGATTGCCATCGCGATGACGTCCGGCTTGATCTGCTGGACCTTCAGCAGGTAGGCGGTGAAGTCGCGGGTGTTCTGCGGGACCAGCAGGTTGTCGACGATCTGGCCACCCGCCTTCTCGACCTCGGCCTTGGTCGCGGCCGACGTGGTGTGGCCCCACACATAGTCGTTGGTCAGCAGCAGCCACTTCTTGCCGATCTTCTGGACGGCGTTGGCGACGGCCGCTTTCGAGAAGTTGGTGCCGTTGCCGTCCCACACGAACTTCACGCGGCTGCAGTTGACGCCGGCCTCGCTCGGTGCCGACGAGTTGGTGTTCATGTAGATGGTGCCGTACTTGTTGGCGACCTGGGTGATGGCATTGGCCACGCCCGAGTGGATGGCGCCCAGCAGGAACCCGCACTGTTCCTGGACGATGAAGCGCTCGGCCACGCGCGTGCCGGTCGCCGGGTTGGTCTCGGTGTCGGCGGTGATCCATTCGATCTTGCGGCCGAGCACGCCGCCCTTGGCGTTGAACTCGTCGATGGCCATGCGCATGCCGCGCATGTCGTCCTGGCCGCTGTTGCCGTACTGCCCGCTGGCGTCGCAGGTCAGGCCGAGCTTGATCGGCTTCTTGCCCTGCGCCCAGACCCGGTTGTGCTTCCACGGGCCGAAGAAGCTCGCCGTGCCGGCGAGCGTGGCGGTCATCAGGCTGGCTTTCAGCGCGCCGCGCCGCGTAATGCGTGACTTGGTCATGGGATGTCCTCCAAATCCGGGTTCTGGGGCAATTTCGATTGCTCTTGGCGAGTAGAATGAACATTCTATTGATGGATGTAAAGTAGAATGGATAATTCAGTGAAGCGGCGAACCAGGGCCCGTGCGAAGGCGGGAAACGGATCGGAACCCGATGCCTACGACCGCTTGCGGTCCGACATCGCGGCCAAGCACGCGACCCTCTCCGACCGGCTGCGCAACATCGCGGAGTTCGCGCTGGAGAATCCGACGGATATGGCGTTGGGCACGGTGGCGGAGGTCGCCCGACGCGCCGGCGCGCAACCCTCGGCGATCGTCCGCTTCGCCAACACCCTGGGGTTCGGCGGTTTCACGGAGATGCAGCAGGTCTTCCGGCTGCGCCTCGTGGCGAGCCTCGCACCCTCGTACAAGGATCGCATCGATCGCCTGAAGCAGGACGGGCCGTGGCGCGCCGGCGAGGAGCCGCGCGCGGTGCTGAACCGTTTCGTCACCGAAGGCATCGCCTCGCTGGAGACGCTCAACACGACGATCCGCGAAGCCGATCTCGTGCGCGCGATCGAGCTGCTCGAGTCGGCCGAGACGATCTACCTGCTGGGCCTCGGCGGTTCCTATCCCGTGGTCGCGCACCTCGCCTACGTGCTGCGCAAGCTCGGCCGGCGCACCGTCCTGCTCGATGCGATCGGCGGCGGCCTGCGCGAGCAGGCCGTGTCGGCGACGCGCGCCGACGCGCTGCTCGCCGTCAGCTTCAAGCAGTACAACGCCGACACCGTGCGGTTGTTCGCCGAGCTGATCGCGCGCGGCATGCGGGCCGTGTCGATCACCGACAATCTCCTGAGCCCGATCGCGCGCGGTGCGGAGATCGTGTTCGAGCTGCACGACATGCCCGAGCCCGCCCTGCGGACGCTGGTCGCGCCGTTGTCGCTGGCACAGGCACTCGCCGTAGGGTTGGGCCTCGTGCAGGACTGACTTTCGTTTCTGTCGGGGCGTGATCGCTGGACGCCGATCGGATCGGCTCCGACAATCCCGCAGAGATGCGCACGACTGAACGGATGCGCCGGGCGGAGGGGAAACGATGAAGGTCAAAAGTTACGAGATTTTCCGCTGCGACGCGGGCTGGCGCCTCTTCTCCTTCCTCAAGCTGGTCACCGACACCGGCCCCATCGGCTGGTCCGAGTACAACGAGAGTTTCGGCAGCCCGGGCCTGTCCGGCGTCGTCGAGAACCTGATGCCGAGCGTGATCGGGATGGATCCGATGGACATCGAGCTGGTGAACGCCGTGCTCGCCACCAAGTCGACCCAGTCGCGCGGCGGCGTGGTGCGCCAGGCGATCGCCGCCATTGAGAACGCACTGCTCGACATCAAGGGCAAGGCACTGGGCGTGCCGGTCTATGCGCTGTTCGGCGGCAAGCTGCGCGACCGCATCCCCGTCTACTGGTCGCATTGCGGGTCGTACCGCATGCGCAATCCCGACATCTGCGGCACGCCGGCGGTGAAGAGCTACGAGGATTTCACGCGCACCGCCGAGGAGGTGAAGGCCAGGGGCTTCACCGCCTGCAAGACCAACATCGCCATCGAGGTCGACGGCAAGCTGCGCGCCTACCGGCCGGGCTTCGTGGTCGGCAAGGGTTTCCCCGAGCGCAACTGGGACGCCTTCATCGCGCGAAGTGCTGCGAAGACGGTCGAGGCGTTCCGCAAGGGCGGCGGGCCGGACATGGGCATCATGCTCGACACCAACTTCCACTTCCGCACCGAAGGCTTCCGCCGCATCGCCGACGCGGTCGGGCCGACCGGCCTCACTTGGCTGGAGCTCGACATCCACGACCCGAAGTCGATCGCGCTGCTGCGCCGCGATTCGCCGGTGCCGATCGCCTCGGGCGAGACCCTTCTGGAGCGCCGCGACTTCCGGCCCTACCTCGAGGAATATGCCTTCGACACCGCGATCGTCGACGTGATCTGGAACGGCTTCAACGAATCGGTGAAGATCGCCGCGATGGCCGACGTCTACGAGGTGAACGTCGCGCCGCACAATTTCTACGGCCACCTCGCCAGCGCCATCTCGGCGCATTTCTGCGCCACCGTGCCGAACTTCCGCATCATGGAGATCGACATCGACGGCGTGCCGTGGCGCGACGAGATCGTCGACAATCCGGCGGTGTTCGAGAACGGCGATTACATCCTGCCCAAGGGGCCGGGCTGGGGCGTCGAGCCCAACGAGGCGGCGATGCGCCGGCACCCGCCCAAGAACTACGTGGTGACGCAGTAGGTGCTAGCACTGCCAGCATCCATGCGTGTGCTCCGTTGAGCCATGCGTCCGTGGAGTTGCAGGTTCAGCAGGTTCTGATATGATTTCTCTATAGGCTGGCGCTTCCCGCGCCGGCCTTTTTCTTTGGACCCTGCAAACACGGGCCCGGTCCTGACTGCGGCCTGAACCATCACGACGGCGGACCCAACCGACCGCATGAGTCTCCTAAGCCCCGGCCTGGAGATGTCCCCGGAGCGCGCTGCGCTCCCTTGTCGAATGAAAGACGAAAAGACCGGCGATCCTACGTCGGCTCGACGTGTGGACTGCGACAACTGCTACAAAGCGGTACGTCGCGGTGTAGCACCCGAAAGTCACGAAGACCGCGCAAATGCTGCATCGAAGGCCCGTCGCACCTGCATCGGGACGGCGGTGCGGCTGTAGCGCGGCTCACGCCGCCGAGGCGTAGACCCGGTCGAGATCGCCCTCGTCGTAGGCGTATTCGGTCGAGCAGAACTCGCACTTCACGGCGACCTTGCCGGCGCCGTCGCGCAGGTCGGCGAGCTCCTCGCGCCGGATCGAGCGCAGCACGCGGTCGATGCGCTCGCGGCTGCAGCGGCAGCGGGCGGTGAAGGGGCGGCGGTCGAACACGCGCGGCCGCTCCTCGTGGAACAGCCGGTGCAGCAGCGTGGTCGAGGGGAGCGCGGGATCGAGCATCTCCTTCTCGGTCGCCGAGGCCATCAGGATGACGGCGCGCCGCCAGTCGTCCTCGCGCTGGTCGGCGTCGCGGTCGATGCGGCCGGCGTCGAACTCCGGCATCTGCTGTACCATCAGGGAGGCCGCGTGCCAGTGGCCGCGGCCGCCGACGTCGGTCCGCCTGGCCGAGATCTTGATGCCGGTCGGGAGCTGCTCGGACTGGCGGAAATAGGTGTGGGCGCAGTCGGCCAAGGTCGCGCCCTCGAGCGGCACCACGCCCTGGTAGCGCTCGGTGTGCGGGCCCTGGTCGACGGTGAAGGCGAGGCGGCCCTGGCCGAACAGCTTCGGCACGTAGCCGTCCGGCGCATCGTGATGGCCGGAGCCGAGCGCCACCGCGAGCTTCCAGGAATCGAACTGGGCGTAGCCGCGCAGCGCGCCGTCGGTCGTGAGGTCGGTGACCAGCAGGCGGATCGGGCCGTCGCCCGAGATCTGCAGGGTGAAGATGCCGTCGTACTTCAGCGACGTCGCCAGGGTGGCGCACAGCGCCATCGCCTCGGCGAGCGGCCGCGCCACGGCCAGCGGATAGCCGTGGCGCTCGACGATCTCGTCGAGCGAGCCGCCGAGACGGACGAGCCGGCCGCGAACGCCCAGTGCGTCGAGCTG
>CAYRBQ010000091.1:0-3177 GCA_964422305.1 uncultured Reyranella sp.
GACGGCAAGGCCGACGACACCGCAGCGTTGCAGTCCGCGATCGATGCCGCGCTGGGGCCGGCCGGTCCCGGCTATCTCGTCATCCCACCTGGCACCTACCGCGTAACGCGTACGCTCCGCTTCGCCACGGCACGCGGCGACAAGGGCAACATCACGCGCAATCACGGCATCCTCGCCCATGGCGCGCGCTTCCAGTCGGCGATCGCCGACGGCTCCAACCTCCTCGAGTTCGTGAGCAACGCGACCGTGCGCTTCCTGCTGATCGAGGGCCTCGACATCCACGGCAGCGGCCGCGACGGCCACGGCATCCTGCTCGAGTGCGAGCACAAGGAGCACTACCTCTACAATTTCTGCCTGCGCGACCTGACGGTGCAGGGCGCGGGCGGCGACGGCGCCCGGATCATGGGCAACGTCTTCGAGGGCCAGATCGTCAACACCTACCTGCGCGACAACAAGCGCAACGGCCTGACCCTGGGCCATGGCGCGCGCGCCGGCATCCTGTCGGCGATCCACGCCTTCGGCTGCGTATTCGGCCAGAACGGCCAGTATGGCGTCGGCATGGTCAACGGCTGTTACGATGCCGCCTTCCACGGCTGCTATTTCCTGCTGAACGCCAAGCACGGGCTGGTGGCGTTGAACGGCTGCACGCTCCTCTCCAACTGCGGCTTCGAGAACAACCACGAGGCGGCATCGTCGTTCGAGAAGGGCGGCGCGGGCATCTGGCTGCAGGGCTTCGGTACGCTGATCGGCTGCACGGCCTACTCGATGTTCAAGCAGACACGCCTGATCGACGCCTATGTCGTGGGCCAGTTCGTGATGATCGGCTGCTCGGGAAGCGGCGACGCCGCGGCGAAAGGCGCCGGCCTCGCCCGCCTGGACGGCGAGAAGAAGGGCCGCGCCACCGTGATCGCGCCCAGCGGCCAGGTCGACTACGTGAAGGACTTCTCCGGCCTCGAGATTTCCGGAGCCGGTGGCGGTGGCGTACGCTTCGGCGCGAACTGGCAGAGCACCAACCTGGCGCAGCTCGGCGACTATCGGCTGTGGGTCGACGGCAAGGGCCGGCTACGGCTCAAGGACGGGCCGCCGGCGTCGGACGAGGACGGCAAGGTGGTGGGCGGCTGAGCGCATGTCGCGCCGCGTCTCGGGCCAGGCCAGCAGCACCACGAGCATCGCCGGCAAGACGGCGGCACCGACGGCGGCGACCGACTGGATCGAGATCTCGCGCGGCACGACGGCGCGTACGGCGAGAGCCGCCGCCGCGGCAGCGACCGCCACGGTGAGCGGCGGCGCCACGGTCCGCCAGACGTCGCGCTGCCGCACCGGTCCATGCCGCGTTGCCAGCCAGAAGGCGACGGGCGTGCGGACCGCGACGCCCGCGACGGCGAGCGATGCCGCGACGCCCACGGCACCCCAGGGCAGCCCGGCCACGATGGCCAACAGGCAGAGCCCGGCATCGGCCAGCGTGGCGCGCAGCATCTCGGCGGTGCGGGCCTGTGTGAGGTAAAGCAGGCCCATGCACATCTGCACCGGCAGGAAGGTCGCCGAGACGCTGAACAGGGCGGCCAGCAGCACCGCCTCGCGCCACGCCGGCCCGAGAAGAACCTCGACCACCCAGTCGGCGACGACGGCCGCCACCGCGAAGGCCGGCATGGTGAGCAGGCCGAGCTTCTGCACGATCTGGCCGAACATCCGGCGATATCGCCCGGGCTGGTCGGCGAGGCGGCTCATCGCCGGCATGCCGGCGGCATAGACCGGCGCGTTGATGGTGTTGATCGGCAGCATCAGCAGCCGCGAGGTGCGCTCGTAGATGCCGAGCGTCGCCGGGCCCCACAGCCAGCCGATCAGGATCTGGTCGAAGCTGCGCGACAGGGCCGTCGCGATGCCCGCGCCGGTCACCGAGAGGCCGTAGCGCAGCAGTTCCCGCACGCCCTCGGCCGGCGCCGGCCGTGCCGGCCGCCAGCGACAGACGCTCCAGCTCCCGACCAGCAGCACCGCGGGCGACACCAGGCGCTGCACGACCAGGGCCCAGTATCCCTCGCCCGCCAGCGCGACGGCGATCGCCGCGGCGAAACCCGCATAGTCGGCGGCCGTCTCCAGCCCCGCGATCGCCGTGAAGCGCATCTGGCGGCGCAGCAGCGCCCAATGCTGGACCGTGAAGCCGCTCAACGCGAAGCCCAGCGCCAGCCAGCGAGTCACGTCGACAAGCTCGGGCTGGCCGTAGAAGTGGGCCAGCGCCGGCGCCGCGAGCGCCAACGCGCCCGCGAGCAGCAGCCCGGCGGCGGCGTTGATCCAGAACAGCGCCGAGATCTGGGCCTGGGTGAGGTCCGTCTTCTGGATCGCGGCCGAGGAAAGGCCGAGCTCCTTCAGGAAGTCGAGGACGACTCCGATCGCCGCCACCATGGCGAGCAGGCCGAAGGCCTGCGGCGGCAGCAGGCGCGCCAGCACGACAAGCGTGGCAAGCTGGCCCGCGACGCGCACGGCCTGGGCGCCCAGCAGCAGCGCCCCGCCGTGGCGCGACCGTCGCCCGAGATCGGCGTCGAGATGGCCAGTCGCAAGCTCCGGCGCGGGCTCCGTGTCAGGCGACCGCGCGCCGCTTCTCGGACGCGACATGATCGACATACCAGCGGTAGGTCTCCTCGAGACCGGCGGCCAGCGGCGTGCGCGCCCGCCAGCCGAGAGAGGCGGCGTAGCTCGTATCCACCATCTTGCGCGGCGCGCCGTCGGGGCGCGAGGCGTCGTAGCGGATACCGCCCTTGTAGCCCACCACGCGGCAGATCATGTCGACGAGGTCGCGGATCGGCACGTCGAAGCCGGGACCGAGATTGACGATGCCCTCGTCGGAGAAGTTCTGCATGAGGTAGACCATGCCGTCGGCGGCATCGTCGACGAACAGGAACTCGCGACGCACCGCGCCGGTGCCCCACACTTCCATGGTGGGCGCATGGGCGAGCTTGGCCTGGTGCGCCTTGACGATCAGGGCCGGCACGACATGGCTCTGCATCAGGTCGAAATTGTCGCCCGGGCCATAGAGATTGGTCGGCATGACGGAGACGAAGTCGCAGCCGTACTGCCGGCGGTAGGCCTGGCCCAGCTTGATGCCGGCGATCTTGGCGATGGCGTACCATTGGTTGGTCGGCTCCAGCGGGCCGGTGAGCAGCGCCGACTCGGGAATCGGCT
>CAYRBQ010000091.1:3187-10100 GCA_964422305.1 uncultured Reyranella sp.
CGGATAGATGCACGAGGAACCGAGCAGCATCAGCTTCTCGACGCCGGCGCGGCGCGCGGCCTCCACGACGTTCGCCTGGATCATCAGATTGTCGTAGATGAACTCGGCCGGCCGCGTGTCGTTGGCGTAGATGCCGCCGACCCGCGCCGCCGCCAGGAACACCGCCTGCGGCCGGGTCTCGCGCAGCCAGCGTTCGAGCTGCTCGGGATTGCGCAGGTCCACCGACTCGCGCGGGGCCGTCACGACCTCGCCGCCCTCGCGTTCGAGGCGGCGCACCAGCGCGCTGCCGACCAGCCCGCGATGGCCGGCGACCCAAATCCGCTTATTGCGCAGCGTGTAGGACGGGTTGGACATAACGCTCTCCCATGCCTTTCAGGATGATGCGGTCGGCCTCGACCATCTCGGCGACCAGTTGCGGGAAGGTGGTGCGGTGCTTCCAGCCGAGCTTGGTGACGGCCTTGGCCGGATCGCCGAGCAGCAGGTCGACCTCGGCGGGACGGCGATAGGCCGGGTCGAGCGCGACCAGGACGTCGCCGGTGCGACGGCAGCAGCCCTGCTCGTCGTCGCCGCTGCCGCGCCACTCGATTGAGCGGCCGATCTCGCCGAAGGCCAGCTCGACGAACTCCCGCACGGTGTGGGTCTCGCCGGTCGCCAGCACATAGTCGTCGGGCTCGTCCTGCTGCAGGATGCGCCACATGCCCTCGACATAGTCGCGCGCATGCCCCCAGTCGCGCTTGGCGTCGAGGTTGCCGAGATAGAGCCTGTCCTGGAAGCCGCGCTCGATGGCGGCGACCGCGCGCGTGATCTTGCGCGTCACGAAGGTCTCGCCGCGGATCGGCGATTCGTGGTTGAACAGGATGCCGTTGGAGGCATGCATTCCGTAGGCCTCGCGGTAGTTCACCGTGATCCAGTAGGCGTAGAGCTTGGCGACGGCATAGGGGCTGCGCGGGTAGAACGGCGTGAGCTCGCGCTGCGGCGTCTCGCGCACCTTGCCGAACAGCTCGGAAGTCGAGGCCTGATAGAAGCGCACGTCGTCGTTCATGCTGAGGATGCGGATCGCCTCCAGCATGCGCAGCGTGCCGAGCGCATCGGTGTTGGCGGTGTATTCCGGCGTCTCGAAGCTGACCTGCACGTGGCTCTGGGCCGCGAGGTTGTAGACCTCGGTGGGCTTCACCTCGCCCAGCAGGCGCAGCAGGTTGGTCGAGTCGGTCATGTCGCCGTAGTGCAGGAACAGCCGCACGTCGGCGTCGTGGCGGTCGCGGTAGAGATAGTCGATGCGGTCGGTGTTGAGCGAAGAGGCGCGGCGTTTGACACCATGCACCGTGTATCCCTTGCCCAGCAGGAAATCGGCGAGATAGGCGCCGTCCTGGCCGGTGATGCCGGTGATGAGGGCGATCTTGTCCTTGGACATTCGGTGAACCCTTCCGTTCAGGAGAAGACGATCTGCTCGGCGACGCGGTCCCAGGAGTAAGACGCGATCGCATGGCGCTGCGCGGCCACGGCCATGCGCTGGAGGCGGGCCGGGTCGGAGACGGCGCTGACGATGGCCTCGGCCAGAGCCGCCGGATCGGGACGGTCGACCAGGAAGCCGTGGCGGCCGCCGTCGACCAGCTCGGGCAGGCCATTGCGGCAGAGGCCCATCACGGGCGTGCGCGAGACCATCGCCTCGAGATAGACCTGCCCCCATGGGTCGTTGAGCATCGGCTGCACCAGCAGCGTCGACTCGCGGTAGAGACGCTGCAGCTCGGCCCACGGCAGGTGGGCACGCAGCGCCACCCCGGCCCGATCGCCGACGAGCGGGCGGCTGCGCTCGTCGCCGACGATCGTCAGAGTGAGGTCGGGCCGCTGCCGACGCGCGAGGTCGAAGGCCTCGAGCAGCAACAGCCCGCCCTTCGCCTCGAAGAGATGCTTGGCGACGAACAGCAGCGAAGGCTGCGAGAATTCCTTGGGGCCGAACCACGGCTCGATCGCGCCCATGCCCGAACCGACGGCGGTCACCCGGTCGGGCGGCAGGCCGTAATGGGCGATCAGGTTGTCGCGGACATAGGCGCCGAAGGTGAAGATGTGCGCGAGGCCCGCCAGCGACTGGCGCTCGGCCTCCTCGAAGGCATGGAGCGCGCGGGGCGTGTAGCGGTCGATGTGGAAATGATGGCGGCGCGCGAGTTCCCAGCTGTGATCGCAGTAGAGGTAGTGCCGCACACCCTCCACCAGATCGCCCGCCGGCAGGTCGAGCGTGCCGGTGTGCAGCACGTGACGGACGCCGAGCGCGCGCGTCTGGCGCGCCACCTCGCGGGCCACGAGCCTGCGCATCGACAGGCTGCGCAGGACCTGCTCGCTGCTGACCGGCCGGCCATGGCCCGACAGCAGGTCGCGCAGCGCGACGCCGAGCTTGGTCGCTCTGCTGAGCCGCGGATGGATCGCCTCGACGCGGACGCCGAGCCGCTCCATCGCGCTCGACACGTTGGCCGGTGCGCCCGACCACGATTTGAGGTCGCGCGGATTGCCGAACACGCAGCTCACCGCGACGCGCTCGAAGCGCGGCGCGCGCCTCGCTGCGGGAGCTTCGGCGATGAGGGAAGTCGCTGCGTTCATGTGCTGCTCACGAAACACCGCAACGCAGCATGCGGCCAGTGTCCAACCTGTGACCGTCCGGACGCGCACGAACGCGACGCCACAGATTGGTCACGCAGCAGAAACGGCGCTTCTCCGATACTCGCCGGAGGAGGCGCTCCACATGCACCGCTCGGTCGATCTGCAGGACGAAGACTTGGTCGAAGAGCCGCACGTGATCGACGAGTCGGAAGACGTGCGCGCGACCAACGCAGACGGTCGTGAGCTTCTGTTCTTCTGCCCCGATGTCACCGACGCGAGCACGCTGAAGCGCGTGCAGCAGTTTGTCGATAACGGCTATCGCGTCACCGTGTTCGGCTTCCGCCGCCGTCGCTACAACAGCGAATACCAGCCGACATGGCCGCACGTGCCGCTCGGCCTGACGAGCGACGGCCGCTACGGCCAGCGCCTCGGGGCGCTGCTGCGCGCCATCCCGACGATCTTCGCCAACCGCCGTCGTCTCAAGGGTGCCTCGGCCTACTACGCCCGCAACATCGACCAGCTCGTGCTGGCGATGCTGGCGCGTCTGCTGGCCTTCTCGCGTGCGCCGCTCACCTATGAAGTGCTCGACATTCCGCCGATCCTGATCCGCGACAGCCTGGCGTCGCGCACGATCCGCGCCGTCGAGCGGCTTTGCCTGCGGCATACCCGCCTGCTCGTCCTCTCCTCGCCCGGCTTCCACCGCGCCTTCTATCGCAAGGTTCAACGCTATCGCGGCGACTGGTTCCTGCTCGAGAACAAGCTCCACCCCTCGATCTCGCGCCGCACACCGGCGCTGCGTCGGGCCGTCGACGGTCAGCGCCCCTGGGTGGTGGGCTACTTCGGCCTGATCCGCGGCGAGGCCACGTTCGATCTCATCACGCGGTTGGCCGAGCGGCTGGAGGGCCGCGTCGTGTTCCAGTTCCGCGGCGTCCTCACCACCGTCGAGCAGGCGAAGTTCGACGAGGCACTGCGCCGCCATCCCAACATCGGCTACGGCGGCCCCTACCTGCCGCACCAGGATCTCGAGGACATGTACGGCGGGGTCGACTTCGCCTGGGCCCTCGACCTCGAGCACACCGACCACAATTCGCGCTGGCTGATGCCCTGTCGCTTCTACGAGGCGGGATTCTTCGGCGTGCCCTGCCTCGCCGTGCAGGGCTTCGAGGTCGGCTCGGTGCTGGAGCGTCACGGGCTCGGCTGGACCTTCGACGCGCCCCTGGAGGACGCGATCGTGCGCTTCTTCGAGGAGCTCACCCCGGCTGAGTACGAGCAGGTGCGCGGCCGGCTGGCCGCCGCGCCACGCAGCATGTTCGTGGCCGGCGAAGACGTCAGCCGACTCTGCGGCCTGCTCGCCTAGGAGGCCAGCGCGCGGCGGTTGATCATGACGCAGTCGAACTCGACCAGCCTGAGCGCCATATCGCGGCTCACCGTGTACATGCCGGTGATGTCGAAGCCCAACCCGTCGAGATGGCGCAGCGTATCCATGTAGCCCGGCATGCCTTTGTAGATGCCCTGCACCGAGGCCTCGGTCTGCAGCGCCCGCACGCCCGGCAGGCTCTCGCCCGCGCCGCGCAGCACCTCGAGGTCGAAGCCCTGCGTGTCGAGCTTGAGATAGGGCCGCTCGAAGCCCAGCCGCTCCTGCAGCGCGGGCATCACCACGTCCAGCGTACGCACCATCACCGCCTCCTTCGCCTTGGGCACGTTGAGCTCGTTGTATTCGCCGACCCGCTGGTGATCGGGCTCGAGGAAGGAGCTGAACTGGTCGGAGACCATGACGTTGATCTCCATCTGCTCGTCGCGTGCGCCCAGCGCGCAGCCTTCGATGTACCAGTCGGGATCCTCCTGTGCGCGCTCGCGCAACAGCTCGACGTGGCGCGCCACCGGCTCGAAGGAGACGATCTTGCCTTCGTAGAGCACGCGATCGCGCAGGAAGTCGTGGTACTGGCCGACATTGGCGCCGACGTCGAGGACGCAGTCGATGTCGAGCCGCGCCAGCAGCTCGCGCAGGTGCAGCGCGAAGTCGCGCTCGCGCATCTCGCGCAACGGCACGATGTCGTAGCCGAGGGAGCGGCTGACCTTGAGCACCGAATCCTTGACGATCTTGAACATGGTCTCTCCACGATGGCGCCGATGGATCAGAATTGATCATCCGGCGCGGGATTACCGTGATCGATCTGTGATCGTCAGCGGCATGCGTTGAACGATCCTTTCCGATCGGTCATCCAGTCCACGGTCTCACCCGTAGCCGTGGAGCGCGTCATCGATTCCCTTCTTCCCGGACCGGTCCTGGTGACCGGCGGCGCCGGCTACATCGGCAGTCATGTCTGCAAGGCGCTGGCCGAGGCCGGCGCGGAGCCCGTCTGCCTCGACACGCTCGAGAAGGGCCACGACTGGGCCGTGCGCTGGGGACCGCTCGAGATCGGCGATGTCGGCGACGGGCGCTTCGTCGAGGAAGTCTTCCTGCGCCACCGGCCGCGCGTGGTGGTCCATCTCGCGGGCTACATCGAGGTGGGCGAATCGGTCGCGCAGCCCGAGAAGTACATGCGCAACAATGCCGGCAAGAGCCGCGTGCTGATCGGCGCGGCGGTCCGCCACGGCGTGCAGGCTTTCGTCTTCTCCAGCACCTGCGCCGTCTATGGCCTGCCGCAGACCGAGCAGCTCGCCGAGACCCATCGCCTCGCACCGATCAACCCCTACGCCTCGTCCAAAGCCAACGTCGAGCGCGCGCTCGAGGCGGCGGCTTGGCAAGGCCTGCGCTCGGCCTCGCTGCGTTACTTCAATGCCTCGGGCGCCGATGCGAGCGGCCTGATCGGCGAGGCGCACGATCCCGAGACGCATCTCATCCCGCTCGCCATCGATGCGGCGCTGGGCCGGCGCCCCAGCCTGGTCGTGCACGGATCCGACTACCCGACGGTCGACGGTTCGTGCGTGCGCGACTACGTGCATGTGACCGACCTCGCCGACGCCCATCTGCGTGCCGTGCGCTGGCTGCTCGGGCTGGGCGGCCGCAGCGGTCGGCACGAGGTCTTCAACCTGGGCTCGGGCACCGGCTACAGCGTGCGCGAGGTCGTGGACAGCGTCGGTCGACTCGCCGGCCGGCCGGTGCCGCACGTGTTCGGCGCCCGACGGCCGGGCGACTCGCCCCGGCTGGTCGGCAGCATCGACAAGGCGCGCGGCGAGCTGGGCTGGACGCCGGCCCGCGGGCTGGAAACGCAGATCGAGGACGCGCTGCGCTGGCGACGCGCCATGGCGGTCTAGACCGCTCCGACTGGCGGAATCACTGGCGGAATCACCGGCGGAATCGCGACGGCCATTGCCTCCCGCCCCGATCCCGTGATCAATCCTCCTGCAGGAGGAATTCGCGGGGATGGAGAGCTTCGACTATGTGATCGTGGGGGCCGGGTCGGCGGGCAGCGTGCTGGCCAGCCGGCTGAGCGAGGATCCGAACGTCACGGTCTGCGTGCTGGAGGCCGGTCCGCGCGACTGGCATCCGTTCATCCACATTCCCGCCGGGTTCATGTACACGCTGGTCAATCCCAGCGTGAACTGGCTCTACAAGTCCGAGCCCAGCGAATGGACCGGCGGCCGTGCGATCTCGGCGCCGCGCGGCAAGACGCTGGGCGGCTCCTCTTCGATCAACGGCCACATCTACAACCGCGGCCAGCGGCTCGACTTCGACGGCTGGGCACAGCGCGGCAACCGCGGCTGGGGCTATGCCGACGTGCTGCCCTACTTCCGGCGCAGCGAGCGCCGCATGGGCGAGGCCGACCCGGTCTTTCGCGGCAGCGAGGGCAACTTGCCCATTACCGACCTCGAGTGGCGCGATCCCCTGTGCGAGGCCTTCATCGAGGGCGCGGTCGAGATGGGGATCCCGCGCAACCGCGACTACAACGGCACGATGCAGGCGGGCGTGAGCTACGTGCAGCGCATCATCGCCAACGGAAGGCGCGTGAGTGCGGCGCGCGGCTACCTGCATCCGGCGATGAAGCGGCGCAACCTCACGGTGCGCACCAACGCACACGCGACCTCGATCGTGCTCGAAGGCAAGCGCGCCGTCGGCGTGCGCTACAACAAGGGCGGCCGCACCGGTTTCGCGGTCGAGGTGAAGGCCCGCAAAGAGGTCATCCTGTGCGGCGGTACCGTGAACTCGCCGCAGCTCCTGCAGGTTTCGGGGGTCGGCCCGGCGCCGCTGCTGAAATCGCTCGGCATCGAGGTGAGGCACGAGCTGGCGGGCGTCGGCGAGAACCTGCGCGACCACTACGCGCCGCGCTTCGTCGCCCGTGTCATGTATGCGATGAGCATCAACGAGCGATCCAAGGGA
>CAYRBQ010000092.1:0-876 GCA_964422305.1 uncultured Reyranella sp.
TGCGATTGTTGATCTTGTCGATGAACGGCAGCTTGTATTCCTGGCCACCGATCTTGTCCTTGTCCCAGTAGTCGGGATTCTTCGTGTAGACGTTGGAGTTGCCCGACACGAAGTCGGTGAGCTGGTAGGGACCGGTGCCGGTCACGTTCTTCCAGTTGTTGGCGCCAGCCTCGACGACCTCCTTCGGGTAGATCGCCGAGAAGTAGCCGTAGCCGAAACGGTAGTCCCATTCGGCGAAGTAGTCCTTGAACTCGAAGACCACGGTGTGCTTGTCGGGCGCATGGGCCTTGGCGATGTGATCGAAGTAGCCCTTGATCTTGCGCGGGCTGGCATCGAGGCGCGTGTAGGCGAAGATGACGTCGTCGGCCACGAACTCGCGGCTCTTCATGACGCCGGGCTTCTCCGGCCACATGATGCCCTTGCGCAGGTTGATCTCGACGCGGAGCGGGTTCTCCTTCCACTCCCAGCTCTCGGCGAGTTCGCCACGCATGGCATCGGACGGCAACCAGGCGTCGGCGATGAAGGGATGCTTGCCGCCCGCCTTGACGCTCTTGTTGAGGTCGGCGGCGAAGAGCTGCTCGTAGACCAGTCCCGTGTCGTGATTGTGCTTCCAGTTGAAGTCGTTGGCGTCCCATGACAGCGCCGACAGGGTCACGTAGACCGTGCCGATCTCGACGCTGCCGCCATACTTGGGTTTCTCCTGGGCGAACGCGCCGCCCGCAATGGAGGCGGCTGCCATCGCGCCACCCAGCAGCGCGCCCTTCAGAGTCTTCATCATGTGCTTCCCTCCCTTTGCCGATGTGGGCCTAGTGACCCATCCTCTTCTTCATCTCCTGATCGACCCAGATGCGCGCGTAGATCGGGCCCGGCCGTACC
>CAYRBQ010000092.1:886-3964 GCA_964422305.1 uncultured Reyranella sp.
AGTTCTTCACCCACGGCCACCATGCCGAATAGACATAAGGTATCGGCAGCCAGACGTAGGGCGCCGCGTCGAGAATCTCGACCGTCAGCTCGCGCAGCATCCTGATGCGGGTGGCCTCATCCTTGGTGCGGAAGACCTCTTCCATCTTGGCGTCGTACTTGGGATCGCTGTAGCCCGCCGGATTCCACAGCTCGCCCGTGATGAAGCTCTTGTGGATGGTCCGCGTCGGATTGACGTGGCCGGAGTTCATGAAATAGCCCGGCGCGTGGGTGCGCGAGCTCATGGCGCTCAAGAAAGCGCCATACTCCATCGGCTGGATCTCCAGCTTCACGCCGACCTGCTCGTAGTAGGCGGCGATCAGGGGCAGCAGGTCCATGTGGTCGGGGTTGCACGAGCAGACCTGGACCTTGGTGGTGAAGCCCTTCGGGTACCCGGCCTCCGCCAAAAGCTTCTTGGCATTGGCCGGATCGAACTTGAACAGTTCCTGCACCGACGCCGGCATCTCCTTCAGAGGCTGGAAGTAAGGGCCGTAGTCGGGATGCTGAGGATAAGCGAAAAGTTCGGCGTTGCCGTTGTAGTAGGCCTTGACGATCTCGTCCTTGTTGACCGCCATGTTGAGCGCGCGGCGGACGCGGACGTCCTTGAACGGGCCATCGACATCCATGCGCATCGCCATGAAGGTGCCGCTCATGTTCAGCCAGCGGTTCCACTTGAGCTGCGGCGAACTCTTCTTGAGCGAGTCGACGTTCTGCCAGCGTATCGTCTCCAGGATGTCGAGCTTGCCGGTCCGTAGCGCGGTGATCCAGGTCGCCTCGTCCTTGATGGTGCGATAGACGATCTTGTCGACGAACGGCAGCTTGTACTCCTGACCGCCGATCTTCTCGCTGTCCCAGTAGAGCGGGTTCCTGGTGTAGGTGTTGGAGTTGCCGGAAACGAAGTCGGTGAGCTGGAAGGAGCCTGTGCCGACCGCGTTCTTCCAGTTGGTGGCGCCGGCGTCGACCATCTCCTTGGCGTAGATCGGCGAGTAGTAGCCCCAGCCGAAGCGGTAATCCCACTCGGAGTGGAAGTGCTTCATGTAGAAGACGACCGTGTGCTTGTCCGGCGTCTCGACCTTTTCGACGTGGTTGAAGTAGCCCTTCTGTTGCTTGGGGCTCGAGATCAGGCGGTTGAAGCTGAAGGCCACGTCCTCCGAAGTGAGTTCGCGGCTTTTCATGACGCCGGCCTTCTCCGGAAACATCACGCCCTTGCGCAGCTTGATCTCGACCCGGAGCGGGTTCTCCTTCCACTCCCAGCTCTCGGCCAATTCGCCCTTGATCGCGTCCTGCGGCAGGTACCCGTCAGCTACGAAGGCGTGCGGACCGCCTCGGCTCTTGGCCTTCGAAAGATCGCCCTGGAAAAGCTGCTCGAGATACTGGCCGGTGTCGTGGTTCAGCTTCCAATTCCAGTCATTCGGATCGAACGACAGCGCCGACAGCGTGACGTAGACGGTGCCGATCTCCAGAGTGCCGCCATATTGCGGCTTCTCGCTGGACTGCGCGACGGCAGGAGCCACGCCAAGGGCGAGAGACAACGCGGTGCCGAGCAGAACGCCACGCATGTACTTCATCGAAACCTCCCTGTTCACCGGCTGCCGCGCATGCGCGGATCGAGCAGGTCGCGCAGCGCGTCGCCGAAGACGTTGATGGCGTAGACCACGATGGTGATGCAGAGCCCGGGCGCGAGCGCCAGCCATGGCGCCAGGTACATGAACGAGCGCCCCGAGCCCGACAGCATGCCGCCCCAGGTCGGTGCCGGCGGCGGTACGCCGAGACCGAGGAAGGCCAGGCCCGATTCGGCCAGGATCACCGCGCCGACGCGCGTCGTGAACAGCACGATCACCGGCGCCATCACGTTGGGCAGGATGTGGCGCCACAGGATGCGCGGCAGCGAGGCGCCGGTCGATTGGGCCGCATGGACGTAGGCGTTCTCGCGGACCGACAGCACGGCGCCGCGGATGATGCGGCTGCCGCCGATGCCGTAGAGCAGGCCCAGGATAACGATCACCGGCCCCATGCCCGGCCCGACGACCGAGACCACGACGATCAGGATGATCAGGTCGGGGAAGCTCATCCAGGCGTCGACGAAGCGCTGCATGATCATGTCGATCTTGCCGCCGAGATAGCCCGAGACGATGCCGATGAAGACCGAAACCACGGTCGCGAGTGCCGCGGCCGACAGGCCGATGATCACCGAGATCTGCGCACCGTAGAGACAGCGCGAGAGCATGTCGCGCCCGAGATTGTCGGTGCCCAGCCAGAACTGCGCGCTGGGAGGCTTCAGGCGGTTGAGCGGGCTGATCTGGTTGTAGCCGTACGGTGCCAGCACGTCGGCGAAGACGCCACAGAACAGGAAGATCACGCAGACGACGAAGCCGAACGCGCCGAGCGGCTTGTCCCGAAACAGCCGGCCGATGAAGCCCAGCGGCGCAGCGGGACGGACGGGGCGCGGGGTCTGCGCGGTTTCGGTGACGGCGACCATCAGCGGTACCTCACCTTGGGATCGAGCAGCCCGTAGCTGAGATCGACCAGCAGGTTGATGAAGACCACGGCGACACCGACGATCAGGAACACGCCGGTGATGATCGGATAGTCGCGCTGGCTGACCGCCTCGAGCAGCAGCAGGCCCATGCCGGGGATGACGAAGATCTGCTCCAGGATCACCGCGCCGCCGAACAGCACCGGCGCCTGCAGGCCGACCAGGGTGACCACCGGGATCAGCGCGTTGCGCAGCGCGTGACGCAGGATGGTGGTGCGGGTGGCCAGTCCCTTGGCGAGCGCGGTGCGAATGTAATCCTGACGCATCACCTCGAGCATCATGGTGCGCGTGAGCCGCATCACCACGGCGGAGAAGGCCTTTCCGAGGATCAGGGCGGGAATGATCATCTGGCCCATGTGGCGCAGCGGGTCCTGGGTGAACGGCGTCAGCTTCACGTCGGGCGACCAGCCCCACCAGATGGACGGGAAGACCATCACCAGGGTGCCGACCCAGAAGCCGGGAATGGCGAGCTTCTCGACGGCGTTCTCGTCGGTGGGCGGGGTG
>CAYRBQ010000092.1:3974-10059 GCA_964422305.1 uncultured Reyranella sp.
TCGCCGATCGTATCCTGCGAAACCGCCGAGTAGACGCCGATCGGGATGCCGACGATCAGCGCCACGATCAGCGCCATCAGCCCGAGCTCGAAGGTGAGCGGCAGGCGGTGGAGGATGTCCTCCATGACGGATGTGTTCTGCCACAGTGACTGTCCGAGGCTGCCCTCGAAGACGATCGCGCCGATCCAGCGGAAATACTGGCTCCACATCGGCTGGTCGAGACCGAGCGCCGCCTCGAGCTGCTCGCGGCTCTTCTTGTCGGCGCCGATGTCGTTGGTCGACAGCATGAGATCGATGACGTCGCCGGGGATCATCCGCACGGTGACGAACACGATCAGGCTGGCGAAGATCAGGGTCGGGATCAGGGCCAGCAGGCGCCTGATGATGTAGGCCTGCATCAGCCGCTTCCTCCTGCGACGATCGCCGCCGGATCGACCGGGTCGGCGAAAAGCCGCGCCACGGCGGTGGCCCGGCGCTCCAGGACCCTGCGGGCGTTGATCGACCGCTTGTCGGTCACCTCGCCCGCCACCGGCGACGGCGCCTCGTCGAGCGGCAGCAGGCGCATCACCCGCGTGCTCGATCCGCCCAGCCTGCCCTCGGGCCGGTTGTTGAAGGCGGCCAGCAGCCGCGCCAGCGCCGGCCGCCACCGATCGAGGCCGCCGGCTTCCTTACAGGCCACCGCATCGAGCCACACCAGCGCGCCGAGCCAAGGGCGATCGGGCGCGGCGATCACGAGGTCGCGGACATAGGGCTGCAGCGCGTCGATGAGCTGCGTGCGCAAGGTCGTCGCCCGCACCCAGGTGCCGGACGCCAGCTTGAACTCCTCGGACAGGCGGCCGGCGAACAGGATGCCGGCCTCGGGCCGGGCCTCGTCGACCCAGCGCGCCGCGTCGCCCGTCCGGAAGAACCCCTCCTCGTCGAAGGCTTCGCGGCTCGCGGTCTCGTTGCGGTGATAGCCCGGCATGACGTTGGGGCCCTTCACGCGCAACTCGTAGCGGTCGCCCGCCGGCACCAGCTTGGCCAGCATGCCGGGCTGCGGCAGGCCGAGCAGGCCGGCGCGGTCGACGTTCCAGTAGACCATCAGCCCGGTGCTCGTGGTCTCGGTCATGCCCCAGCCACAACCGAACGGCAGGCGCTCGCCGAGCTGTTCCGTGGCGATGCCCTGCAGGCGATCGAAGCTCTCCTGCGGCAGCAGCGCGCCGCCATAGCCCAGGCCTCGCATGTTCTTGAAGAACTTCCCGCGCAGGTCGGCGTCGCGCTCCAGCGCTTCCAGCAGCATCGGATAGGCGGCCGGCACCGTACCGAAGCCCGAGGGTGAGAGCTCGCGCAGGTTCTCCAGCGTCTCCTCGAAGCGGCCGGGGATCGGCCGGCCGCCGTCGATATAGAGCGAGCCCGCGACTCGGATGATGCTGTTGAGGTTGGCGTTGCCGCCCCAGGTGTGATGCCACGGCAGCCAGTCGAGCGAAACGGAAACGCGCTGCTCGTCGAGCGGCTCGCCGACGGCGCGGATCATCTCGGTGCCCGCGGCGAGATTGCCGTGGGTGTTGAGCACGCCTTTGGGAAGGCCCGTCGACCCCGAGGTGAACAGGATCTTGGCGGGCGTATCGGCCTTGATGTGCTGGCGCCGTTCCGCCACCGCCGCGTCGACCGAAGAGGCCGTCAGCGCCCCGAACGACAGGCCGCGCTTGCCGTCGACCGTGACGAGGCGCGCACCCATCCGCTCGGCGCGGTCGAGGGCGCCGGCATAACGCACGGAATCCTGTGCGAAGACGAGCGTCGGCTCGACCAGGCCCAACGCGTGATCGAGCCGGCCGAAGTCTCCCGACTGTGAGAAATTGGGCGAGATCGGCGCCGCCAGGACGCCGGCCCGCAGCGCTCCGAAGAGAAAGAGAGCGTTCTCGAGACTGTTGTCGGACAGGATCGCGACCGGCCTGGAGTCGGGGCCGAACCCCTGCGCGATCAGCCAGGAGGTGACCGATCCCGTCTTCGCCCAGGCCTCGGCATAGGAGAGGCGCTGCCAGGCGCGATCGGGGCCGCGTCGCTCGGCGAGGAAAGTGACGTCCGGGCGCCGCAGCGCGGCGCGCTCCAGCCAGTCGATGGTCAGCGGCAAGTCGGACGGCAGCGACCGTCCCGCGGAGAGGATCAGCGTGCCGTCGGCGCGCCGTTCGACAGCGACCGCCGGCTTGGGCCGATTGAGCGTCCGCATGGGTGCCACATGGCTCACCCCGTCCATCCTCCCGCAAGTGACGTTCCCCCGGCCGCCCGTTCGAGCAGGCGATCTCGTTGGCCGCAGGCTGCCGGTATTGCAGGCGGACTGTCAATTGAAACGGCCGCGATCGGGGCCCCGCGATCACGGCCGATCGAGCAGCTTCTTCAGGCCTTCGGCGATCAGCCGGTTCGAGAATGCGTTGGGATGGCCGTCATGCGGGATCAGGAGCTGCGAGACGTCGTATTGCTCGGTCTGGCTGTCGACGCTCAGCATCGGCATGCCAAGACGCCGAAGCCTTCCGATGATCGAAACCAGCAGGCCGAACGACTTGATGGAACCGTAGGGACGCTGGGTGTTTTCGTCGGGCCAGGAGTAAACGACGACCAGCGGTGCGCCGAACGTCTCGCGGGCCTGCTCCTGCAGCCGGGCGAGCAGCGCCACGAACAGCTCGACCTGCTCGTCCTGGCGCTGCTTCTGGCCGATCGCATCGACGAAGGCGAACTCCTCCCCGAGCAGGTACCTGATGCCGGCGATCGGATCGCGCCAGCGATGCTCGTTGAAGGTGCCGGTGAATCGAGGCTTGCCGTTTTCGAGCACGTAGCGCGGCGAGGAACCGAGCCAGGAACCGTCGCCGGTGACGCGCGCCAGATGCGCCGGGATGATCCAGGTCACCACGGCCTTGACCTTGCGGTCCTTGTAGCGGTCGACCAGTCCCGCCTCGAACATGCGCACGATATGGTTCGGTCCATAGCCCGGCACGCCCAGATTGACGGCGCGGATGCTCTGCCCGTTGAGCCGCGCAAGCTGCGAGGCCAGCGTCTCGTCGTCCGCCAGGCCCTGCCCGAAAACGAAGGAGTCGCCCATGAAGAGGTATGTGTCGGCGCCGGCCGGTGCGGGCGGCGTCACGCGGGCGGCCGTGGCGTCGAAATTGTAGGTCTGGCGATAGACCAGCGTGTCGTCGAAGGTCGCCGTCGCGAGCACCTTCGAGTCGGGCTGCGGCCGGAAGCCCAGGATAGGGTCGGGCGGCGGCCACCATTTGGGATCGGTCGTGTAGACCAGGCCGGCGTTCCTTGCCGATGGCGACAGCAGCCCGGCGGCGAGATCGAGCATCACGAGGCTGAGCGAAAGGGCCGCCGCGAGCAGCGAGCCGGTCCGCCAGCGATTGCCGCGGAACAGCACCACGCCTGCAAGGCCCAGCACGCAACCGGCAGCAACGGCCCACAGCGCCGATTTCAGAACGATGCCGACGAGGACGATCGCGAGGAGGAACGCGCCCGCGAGAACGAAATTGCGAAGCTTGCCGGCCATTGACCTGAAGGCGTCCCCCCGGAGTAGGGTGGGTGTAGGCGTTCGAAAGGAAAAACTCAATGAGCGGTCCGTTGCCGCTGCAGGGGCTGCGCGTGCTCGACCTGGCGAGCTTCATCGCCGGCCCGGTCGCCACGACGGTGATGGGCGACTACGGCGCCGAGGTCATCAAGATCGAGCCGCCCGGCGAGGGCGACCCGCAGCGCAAGCTCGGCCAGGCCCATTCGATCCCGCAGCACCCGGTCAACTTCTGCTGGCACATGACCAACCGCAACAAGCGCTCGGTCGTGCTCGACCTCAAGAATCCGGACGGCCGCGCCGCCTTCGACCGCCTGCTGGCGACGGCCGACGTGATGGTCGTGAACTTTCCGCTGAAAGTGCGCGAGCGCTTGAAGATGCGTTACCAGGACGTGAAGCACCTCAACCCGAAGCTGATCTACGCCTCGTTGACCGGCTACGGCGAGCAGGGGCCCGACGCCGACCAGCCGGGTTTCGACTCGACCGCCTTCTTCGCGCGCTCCGGCCTGCTCGACGGCCTCACCTACGAAGGCGGCCCGCCCGCCTTCTCGCTGCCGGCGCAGGGCGACCAGATGACCGGCATGAACCTGTTCGCCGCCATCGCCATGGCGCTGCTCCACCGCGAGCGCACCGGCGAGGGAAGCGAGGTCACGACCTCGCTGCATGCGAGCGGGCTGTGGTCCAACGCCATTCTGGCGCAGGGCGCGCTGCTCGGCGCCTATGTGGCGCCGCGGCCGCCGCGCACCAAGCCCCGGAGCGCGCTCGCCAACCAGTACCGCACCTCCGACGGCCGCTGGATCCAGCTCACCATTGTGCGCGAGGACAAGCTCTGGCCCGAGCTCTGCCAGGCCATCGAACGCACCGACCTGCTGGACGACCCGCGCTTCGAGACCACCGAGAAGCGCCGCGCGCACGCGCCCGATCTTGCCGCCATCCTCGATCCCGTCTTCGCCGGACGGCCGTGGCTCGAGTGGCGCGAGCGGCTGCGCCGACACGACATCACCTTCGGCCTGCTCGGCATCCTGAAGGATGTGCCCGACGATGAGCAGGCCGTGGCCAACGGCGCCGTCGTCGACAGCAGCCAGCCCGACATGCCGCGCACGATCTCGGCGCCCATCCGCCTGTCCTTCGCGCCCGAGCCGGTGACGCCGGGTCCCGGCCCCGACCACGGCGCGCACACGGCCGAGGTGCTGGCCGAGCTGGGCTACAGCACCGCCGAGATCGAGAAATTGAGGAGAGTCGGCGCGATCGGATGATCGGCTGCCCGCACGCCGGGGAGCCGATGTCCTGCATGTGCCTTGCCGGTACATCCGACGGAAACGACACCGGCAAAAGCCAGCAAATACGGGTCTTTCACCCGCCCGTTTGTCACACCTGATTGTGACAATTCGCTGTGACAACCTCCTGTGACAGATCAGGAGTCGAGAGAAGAAGGTCGTCGAAGAATCATCGTCTCGGCAGGCGCCCGGTTGGTCCGGCTTCTTCCTGGGGACAGCCGCGGCTGCTGCCGCGGGAGCTACACCCACACCCTGCTCTGGGTCGTACCCGCGGCGTGCGCGGACGGGTCATGCCCTCCAATGGCCCCGTCACGAATGACGGCCAGAGGTCCAAACAAAAAGGCCGGCGCGGGAAGCGCCAGCCTATGGAGAATTCATACCAGAACCTGATGAACCTGCAACTCCAGGGATGCATGGCTCCACGGAACACACGCATGGCTGCTGGCAATGCTTGCATGCCCCAGGGAGGTCAGCGTCCGTTCGTCCTGCGCCACTCGGCGAAGGCCGTGAGGTTCTTCTCGTCGGTCGCGGGATAGAGACCGAAGATACCCTGCCCCGCCTGCACGCGCTCCGTCACGAAATCCTCGTAAGCCGTCATCTCGACGGCCTCGGCCGCAATCTCGTCGGCGAGATGGGCGGGAATCACGATCACGCCGTCCTTGTCGCCCAAGATGACGTCGCCCGGGAACACCGGCGCGTCGCCGCAGCCGATCGGCACGTTGATGTCGATCGCGTGATGCAGGGTGAGGTTGGTCGGCGCGCTGGGGCGATGGTGATAGGCCGGGAAATTGAGGGCAGCGATCTCCGCCGAATCGCGGAAGCCGCCGTCGGTGATGACGCCGGCGCAGCCGCGCTTCATCAGGCGCGTGACGAGGATGGCACCGGCGGACGCAGCCCGCGCGTCCTTGCGGCTGTCCATCACCAGCACCGAGCCGGGCGGGCAATCCTCGACCGCCTTGCGCTGCGGGTGGCCGTGGTTGCGGAAGACCTCGAGCTTGTTGAGATCTTCGCGTGCCGGCATGTAGCGCAGGGTGAAAGCCTCGCCGACCAGCGTCGGCTGGTCGGGCGACAGCGGATGGACATCCTGGATCGCCTGGATGCGGAAGCCGCGCTTGTAGAGTGCGGTCGCCACCGTGGGTGTGCTGACGGTCAGCAGCTTGTCGCGGGTCTCTTTCTTCAGTGCCATGTTTCACTCTCCAACCTCATCCTGAGGAGGCGCGGAGCGCCGTCTCGAAGGATGGGCAACAGACTCGGTGCGGTATCCCATCCTTCGAGA
>CAYRBQ010000093.1:0-5430 GCA_964422305.1 uncultured Reyranella sp.
TTCGCCCTTTCGGGTGATGTTCGGCCATTCGCTCGCCAGGCTGCGGTTGAGTTCGAGCCACTGCTCCAACCCCTTCTCGGTATCCGGCAGAATGGCGTTGGGAGGGCACTCGGGTTCGCACACGCCGCAATCGATGCATTCGTCGGGATTGATGACCAGCATGTTCTCGCCCTCGTAGAAGCAATCCACGGGGCAGACTTCGACGCAGTCCATGTACTTGCACTTGATGCAAGCCTCGGTCACGACATAGGTCATACGGGCTCCGGCACTCGGGCGGCCGCGTGCTTAACGCGCGAATCCTGCGGGCGCAAGGCTGGCGAATCAGCGCGACTCGATCTCCTCATACAACGTGCGCGCCTCCGGGGCGGGGCCGCGTCGCTCACCCAAGGCGACCACACGTACTACCCGGACATTCGGTCCCAGAGCGAAGGTGAGCACCATGCCGGGCGTGACGGTGGCATGCGGCTTGTCGACAGGGCGGCCATCGATCCGGCAGCGCGACTTCTCGACGTAGCGCGCGGCCAGTGAGCGGGTCTTGAAGAAGCGCGCGTGCCATAGCCACTTGTCGAGGCGCATGCGCGTCGGCGGACCGCGCTACTTCTTTCCGCCGAGCTTCAGCTCCAGCAGCTTCGCGAACGGCGAGTCGGCTGCCGCATCGCCCTTTGTCTCGGTGGTCGCGTAGAGGCGGAGCGCCGGGCCGCCGCTGTCACGACGCGGCGGGCGCGCGCCCCGCCGCTCGTCGCGCGGCGGCCGTCCGTCCTTGTTCCGATCCGGCCCGCGATCAGGCCGCGGCCCGTCGCCACGGGGACCATCATTGCGCGGGCGGTCGTCCTTGCCGCGCGGCGGCCGTGGCGTGTCGGCGAAGAACTGGCGCTCATTCGGACGCTCGGGCCGTTCGCGCCGGCGCTGGTCGCGGCGCTCGCGCTCCTGCTGACGCTGTCGCTCGCGCTGTTCCTCCCGCTCGCGCACGAAGCGCGGCTTGATCGAGAAGGCGTACAGCGGGCCGTTCTCTTCCGACGGCGGATGCACGCGATAGCCCAGGCCGCGTAGGACGTTGGCCATCTCGGGCTCGGAGCAGCCGACCAGCGACATCATCTGAGGCGTGGCGCGGAACCAGCCCGGCGGCAACGGCCGCGGCGCCTTCTTCGCGTCTTGGGCGGGCGGTGTGTCTTCGGTCGTCGCCGGCGCTTCTTCGGCCATCACTTCTTCGGCGGCGGGAGCGGGCTCTTCGGCCGTAGCCTCGACGACAGGCTCAGCGGCAGGCCCAAGCGCGGCTTCGACCACCGGCTCGGGCTGCGCCTCTGCGACCGACGCCGGCTCGCTTTCACCGAAGGCGGCGGCCACGATCGCCCATTCGCTGATCTCGTCGGCCGACGGCGCGGCCGGCACGCCTTCTGCGGCGGCCTTCTGTGGCGCAGGCTTCTTTTCCTGCTGCTGCTGGCGTCGTGCCGCTTCGCGGCTGTCGCGCACGGCGTGGCGCGCCATGGCGGCCAGGCGCTCGACCATGTCGGCACGGATCGCATGATCGCCCAGCGGCACGTAGCCGATGGCGGCATAGAAATCGCGATCGGCATCGCGCGGCAGATCCATCGACGTACGGCCCTCGGCCGGCAAAGGCGGGATCGTCTCGCGGCTCTTGGCGATCATCCAGAGGCCGGCGCGCAGGCGGATCGGCACTGGCTTCAGCATGCTGGGGAAGTAGAGCGAGAACACGCCGACACGTACGCCGAGCCGCGCCAGGGCCTTGCGGTCCTCCTCGCCGAGCTGCGCGAGCTGCTCCTCGACCGGACGACGCGGCAGCACACCCAGGCTCTCGCAGAGCTGGAAGACAATGCCACGTGCGCCGGCCGGCAGCTCGGCCGTGGCGCGGGCGTCCATCAATTCGCTGAGGCCGAGCCGAATGCGCGTCTCGACCCACGCGGCGGCGCGCTTGCGCACTTCCTCGCGGGCCGGACCGTCGAGCAGGTCCGACGCGATCGCTTCGACCTTGGGTGCCAGTACATCGCCCGACGGCAGCAGCCGCGCCACCGGACCGCCGCCCCAGCAGACGCGCAGTTGCGCGTCGAACACGATCTCGCCGTCCGGGCTGTTCGTGAACGCCTGCAGACGCGTCGGCAGATCCTGGCGCAGCGCGCGCAGCGCCGCACTCAGCACCGCCTTCTGGTCGGTCTGTCCTTCCGTCGCGTCCGGCACGAAGCGGAATCCCTCGATACGGCCGAGATGCTCACCCTCTACCGTCACTTCGCCCGCTGCGGCGACCGACGAGCTCATTTCACCCTCATCGCGCAATCTTCGTACAAGCAAAGCCGCACGTCTATCGACAAACCGTTGCGTCAGGCGCTGGTGAAGGACGTCGGAAAGCTTGTCCTCGATGGCCCGCGCGCGCTCCTGCCAGTGCGTTGAGCGCTGAATCCAGTCGGGCCGATGCGAAATGTAGGTCCATGTCCGAACGTGCGCGATGCGTGCCATCAACGTGTCGATGTCGCCATCGTACCGTTCCAGTCTTCTTACGTGACCGTCGATCCAGTCCTCGGGCAGGCGTTCGCCGCCCTGCGTCAGGTGCGAGAAGAGCTGGCCGAGTAGTCGGGTGTGCTCCTCCGTCATCGTCTTGCGAAAATCGGGGACCTGGCAGACCTCCCAGAGCAGCTTGACGCGTTTGGGCGCATGCAGGCGGGGTAGGAATTCGGAGTGCGCGGCCAGTGCCTGAAGGGCGAGCTGGTCGTCCTGTTCGCGAACCCGCTGCAGCGCGGCATGCGGCGGCAGCGCGTTCAGCGAGGCGATCAGGGTCTGCACCGAACGGAAGTCCAGCTCCGTATTGCGCCACTGCAGGTCGCGCAGCGGATCGAAGCGATGGTTTTCGATCGCCTCGACAGCCTCTGGCTCGAGCCCACCCACCTCGGCCGTGGTGCCGAAGGTGCCGTCATTCATATGGCGGCCGGCGCGGCCGGCGATCTGCGCCATCTCGACGTTGCGCAGCGCGCGGAGCGTGCGGCCGTCATATTTGTGCAAGGAGGCGAACCACACGTGGTTCACATCCATGTTGAGGCCCATGCCGATCGCGTCGGTCGCGACCAGATAGTCGACCTCGCCCGACTGGAACATCTCGACCTGCGCGTTGCGCGTGCGCGGGCTGAGCGCGCCCATGACGATCGCCGTACCGCCGCGCTGCCGGCGGATCAGTTCGGCGATGGCGTAGACTTCGTTCGCCGAGAAACCGACGACCGCAGAGCGGCGCGGCAGGCGCGTCGCCTTCTTCGGCCCGACATAGGAGAGCTTGGAGAAGCGCGGCCGCGCCACGATGTCGATGTCGGGCAGCAGTCGGTTCAACACCGGACGGATCGTGTCGGCGCCCAGCAGCATCGTCTCGTTGATGCCGCGCGCATGCAGCAGCCGGTCACTGAAGAAGTGGCCGCGCTCGGGATCCGCCGCCATCTGCACTTCGTCGACCGCCAGGAAGGAGACCGGGCGGTCGAGCGGCATCGATTCGACGGTGCAGACAAAATAGCGTGCGCTCGGGGGCGCGATCCGCTCCTCGCCGGTGATCAGCGCCACCTGGCTGGCGCCCTTCAGCTTCACGATTCGATCGTAGTTCTCACGCGCCAGCAGGCGCAGCGGGAAGCCGATCATGCCCGAGTCGTGGCCGAGCATGCGCTCGATCGCGAGATAGGTTTTGCCGGTGTTGGTCGGGCCGAGTACAGCGGTCAGGCGGCCGGTGGCGCCGTAAAGCGACATGCGCGCACCTTCGCTCGCGGCCGCGGCGGAAGCAAGGCAGCCAGATCAGCCGGAGTAGGCGGGCTCCAGCTTGTTGCAGCCGATCATCGGCCCGTGGTCGGCATGTTGGACCAGCACCGCGACGCCCTGGGTCGGTCCGATGCGATCGCCAGCGATCGTCCAGCTCGTGGCCGTGCCGCTCCAGCGGCTCACCAGCTCGAAGTGGCGCACGACGTTGAAGTTCTCGAGCATGCGGCCCTGGTTCTCGCCGCTCCGCACGGGCGTTGTGTGGCGCCGATCGTAGATCGCGAGCGTCACATCGGCCTTGCGGCCGTTCAACGGATACGAGTCGAGCTTGATGCTGAGCGGGCCGTTGATGTTGCGCGCCAGTTGCGGCGTCGCCCGCGTGGGCGACAGCGCCTGCGCCTTGGCCAGCAAAGCCTCGATGGGCGCGCGCTCGCGGCCGGTATCGTGGCCGATCCCATCGACCACCATCTCCGGCGTATAAACGTAGCGCTGCTTCAGGACGCGCGCATAGGCGCGCTGACGCTCGGTCGTCTCGCGCGAGGCATAAGGATCCTTCCAGCCGATATAGTCCCAGTAGTCGACATGGAACGAGAGGGCGACGATGTCGGGCCGGACGGCCAGGCGGCCGAGATAGGCATCGGCCGGCGGGCAGGAATTGCAGCCCTGTGACGTGAAGAGCTCGATGGCCCAGGGGCCCTCGGCGGCGGGCTTGGCCATGATCGGTCGAGCGAGGCCGGCTGCGGCGGCGGCACCGCCGACCAGCAGGGCACGGCGCCCAGAGAGAGAAGACATGGCCATGGCCCCAAGATGCGCGCCGCGGCAGGTCCGTGCCAATCAACAATCGGTAACTGGCCGGTGACAGCGTGGCTCTGCTGGACTCCTTTAGAGTAATATTATAACAATCCATTGCCATGCATGGACCCGTTTCGCCCGGCACCACCCTGCTCGCCATGAGCGCGCCCGCCCGCATCGCGGCAGCGCTCGGCGTCTCTGCGCTGCTGTGGCTCTGCGCCTGGTGGGCGCTCTAGGTCCCGCGATGAACGCCGCGCTTCGCCTCACCGACCTGACCGTGAGCTACGACCGCCACCCGGCGGTCCATCACGTGTCGGCCGAGATTCCGGCCGCCGAGATGACGGCGATCGTCGGCCCGAACGGCGCCGGCAAGAGCACACTGCTCAAGGCCCTGCTCGGCCTCGCGCCGAGGATCGAAGGTCGCATCGAGTGCTCGGCCAAGCGCATCGCCTACCTGCCGCAGCAGGCCGAGATCGACCGCTCCTTCCCGATCTCGGTGCTCGACACCGTCCTGCTCGGCCGCTGGTCGCGCTTCGGCGGCTTCGGGGCGGCCAAGTCGGCCGACCTGCACGACGCGCAGCATGCCATTGATGCGGTCGGACTCTCGGGCTTCGAGCGCCGACCGATCGACACGCTGTCGGTCGGCCAGTTCCAGCGCGTGCTGTTCGCGCGGCTGTTGCTGCAGGACGCTGACCTCGTGCTTCTGGATGAGCCGTTCGCCGCCATCGACAGCAAGACCGTAGCCGACTTGATGGCCGTGATCCGCCGCTGGCAGCAGGAGAAGCGCACGGTCGTCGCCGTGCTGCACGATCTCGACCAGGTGCGCCGCGACTTCCCCAACGCCCTGCTGCTCGCGCGCGAGCTGGTCGATGCCGGCCCGACGGCGCGCGTGCTCTCGTC
>CAYRBQ010000093.1:5440-10001 GCA_964422305.1 uncultured Reyranella sp.
CCCGCGCCATGGCCGAGGCGTGGGACGAGCATGCCGACGCCTGCGAAGTCCCGATGCGTCTCAGCGCCTGAGCGCTTTCGTCATCATGCTCTACGACGTTCTGATCGCGCCTTTCGCCGATTTCGGCTTCATGCGCCGCGCCCTGGTCGCGAGCCTGGCGCTGGCGGTCGGCGGCTCGTCGATCGGCGTCTTCCTGATCCTGCGCCGCATGAGCCTGATGGGCGATGCGCTGGCGCACGCGCTGCTGCCCGGCGCGGCCATGGGCTTCCTGATCGGCGGCCTGTCGCTGCCGGCGATGAGCCTCGGCGGCTTCCTCGCGGGCGTCGCCACCGCGCTGCTCTCGGGCATCATCGCGCGCTTCTCCAGCATGCGCGAGGATGCGAGCTTCGCTGCGGCCTACCTCACGGCGATGGCGCTCGGCGTGCTGATCGTCTCCCTGCGCGGCTCAGCGGTCGATCTGATGAACATCCTGTTCGGCGCGATCCTGGCGGTCGACGACACGGCACTTCTGCTCGTGCTCTCGACAACGACCATCACGCTGGTCGGGCTGGCCGCCATCTATCGTCCGCTGGTCGTGGAATGCTTCAATCCGGGTTTCCTTGCCGCGATGGGCGTGCGCGGCTCGGTCTACCACTACCTCTTCTTGTCGCTCGCCGTGCTGAACATGGTCGCGGGTTTCCAGGCGCTCGGCACCCTGATGGCGCTGGGGCTCATCCTGCTGCCGGCGGTCGCCTCGTCCTTCTGGGCACGCGAGGTCTGGTCGATGACCCTGATCGCCGCACCCATGGCCTTCGCGTCGGCCGCGGTGGGCCTGCTCGTGTCCTTCCATGCCGGTCTGCCGTCGGGCCCGGTGATCGTCCTGTTCGCCAGCCTGTTCTTCCTGGGCTCGCTCCTCTTCGGCTCGCGCGCCTCGGTGCGGGCGAGGCTTGCACGTCCGGTCCATCTGCGCGGATAAAGGCGGCATGGCCGCCTCACCCGTTCCCGGCGTCGAGCTCAAGACGACGACCGCCAACAACATTCACATGCGCTACGCCGAAGCGGGCAGCGGTCCGCTGGTGCTGTTCTGTCACGGCTGGCCGGAGAGCTGGTACTCGTGGCGGCATCAGCTCAAGGCCGTGAGCGAAGCGGGCTTCCGCGCGGTCGCCCCCGACATGCGCGGCTACGGCGGCACGCAGTCGCCCGAGCCGGTCGACCAGTACACGCTCTTCCATCTCGTGGGCGACATGGCCGAGCTGGTGAAGGCACTCGGCGAGACGAAGGCCGTGATCGTCGGCCACGACTGGGGCGCGCCGGTCGCCTGGCATGCCGCCCTCTGGCGGCCCGATCTCTTCACCGCCGTCTCGGCGATGAGCGTGCCCTATTCTCCGCCCGGCTATGTCGACATCCTGTCGGCGCTGGAGAAGCTCGGCATCAACGACTTCTACCTGCAGTACTTCCAGAAGCCCGGCGTCGCCGAGGCCGAGCTGCAGCAGGACATCAAGGGCGCGCTGCGCCGCCTCTACTTCACGGCGTCGGGCGACATGACCGACACCAGCAAGGGCTTCGGCCGCTTGCCGGGCGGCACCTTGCTCGGCAACACCGCCTATCCCGACAAGCTGCCGGCATGGCTGAGCGAGGCGGATCTCGACTATTACGCGGCCGAGTTCGCGCGCGCGGGTTTCCGCGGCGGCTTGAGCTGGTATCGCAACCTCCGGCGCAACTGGGAGCTGGGCGGGCCGTGGCGCGGCCAGCCGATCCGCCAGCCCTCGCAGTTCATCGCCGGCAGCCGCGACGGCGTGCTGCGCTTCCCGGCGGCCAAGAGCCAGCTCGAGGCCTACCCGAAGACCCTGCCGGGCCTGCGCGGCAGCCACATCCTGGAGGGTGCCGGGCATTGGGTGCAGCAGGAGCGGGCGGCCGAGGTCGACAAACTGCTGGTCGACTTCCTGAAAGGGCTATGATCCAATTGACCATTGCGGAGGCGCACATGACCCGTCTTCTCGGCTTGGTACTCGCTTTCCTGCTCGCTGTCACAGCGCCCACCCTTGCGCAGGTCTGTAACGACGATGTTCCACCGCCTCCGCCGCAAGGCGACAAGCCCTCGACCTGAGTTTCGCTTCTTGTTCGGCCTGACGAGGCTCGCCTTGGCGACGGTCGCTGCGGCGGCCGTCAGCGCCTGCGCCAAGCCGGCCACGGTGCCGGCGATGGTGCCTGATGTGGCGGGCATCGCCGCCTCCTCTTCGTCCTACCGCAACGCCATCAGCGTCGGCGTGGTAAGTGGCGGTCGCGGCAGCGCCAAGCTCTGGACGGCGCGCGTCGGCAATGCCGAGTTCCAGGAAGCGCTCACGCGGGCGCTGACCGATGCCGGCCTCGCGGCGGCGCAGGGCGGTCGCTACCGGCTCGATGCCGACCTGCAAAAGCTCGAGGAGCCGTTCGCGGGTTTCGCGATGACCGTCGAGGCGACGATCGCCTACAAACTCACCGACACCACGAGCGGCGCGGTGGTCTACCAGAACACGATCACGACTCCCGCGACCGCAACCATGGATGATGCGCTCGACGGGCTCGCGCGCCTTCGCATCGCCAACGAGCGGGCGATCCGCGCCAACCTGCGCCGTCTGGTCGAGGAGCTGTCGGCGCTGCCGCGCCGCTAGCTCTTACTTCTTCTCCTCGAACTTCAGGGCGGCGCCGTTCATGCAATAGCGCTCGCCGGTCGGCTGCGGCCCGTCCGGGAAGACGTGGCCGAGATGGCCGCCGCACTTGGCGCAATGCACTTCGGTGCGTGTCATGAAATGGCTGCGGTCGGTCGAGGTTTCGACCGCGCCGTCCTTGGGCGCCCAGAAGGACGGCCAGCCCGACCCGCTTTCGTACTTGGTGCTGGAATCGAACAACGGCTCGCCGCAGCCGGCGCAGCGGAAGGTGCCGGTGCGCTTCTCGTCGTTCAGCGGGCTGGTGAAGGCGCGCTCCGTGCCGTGCTTGCGCAGCACGTGATACTGCAGCGGATCGAGATCCTTCTGCCACTCGCCGTCGCTCTTTTCGACCTTGCTGCTCATGATCGCTTCTCCTCGCACGCCATGATCGCGCGCTAAACCAGAGCCCGCAACTCGGCGGCGGCGACCGACAGCATGGCGAGATCGATCGTTCCGGCGGGGCCGAGATCTTCCTTCACGAGCCGGTCGACGCGGTCGAGCGCCAGCTTGCGCGGCTCGCTCCATCGCGCGAGCGTTTCGTCGGGGCCGCATTTGGTGTCGCCGGCGCCGGCCCGCAAGGCCGAGTTCAGCAAATCGGCGTGAAGGGCGGCCAGCTCGTCCTGCATGGCGAGCGCCGCCTGCGAGGGCCACAGGCCTTCTCGCGGCAGCTTGTGCGCCGCGTTTGCCAGCAGAGCGAGCGAGAGCCGCTCGCCCAGCCGGAAATAGAGCCGCGCCGCATCCTCGATGCTGCAGCCGCTGGCCTCCGCGGCCAGCGCGAGGTCGCCGGCGGCGGCCAAAGACTCCAGCGAGGCGGCCCGGCGCGCGATGCCGGGTGGGGAGCCGATCGCCTCGAGGGCGGCGGCACGTTCGCCGAGCGCGGTGCTCTCGTCCTGGCCGACCAGGTCGGCGGGCAACTCGCCCAGTTCCGCGACGGCGGCGCCGAGCCTGGTGGTGGCGGCCATCGTGTCGAGCGGCTGCGGCAGGCGGCGCAGCACCCATTGCACCACGCGGCCCAGGAAGCGCTGCGAGGCGACCAGCATGCGGATCTGCGCTTCCGCCTTGAGGCTCGCATCGAGCGCCTCGATCTCGGCCCACAGGTCGCGCAGCTTCCAGGCGTCGCGCGCCACGGCGAAGGCGCGCGCGATGGCGGCGCCCGGCGCGCCGGTGCGCTGCGCCACGTTGTAGACGAAGCCCGGTCCGGCGCGGTTCACCAGCGAGTTCACCACTTGCAGCGTCACGATCTCGCGCCGCAGGCGATGGCCGCGCAGCGCGGGTTCGTGTGCCTGCTGCAGGGCCGTCGGGAAATAGCGCAGGAGCTCCGCGCCGAGCAGCGGATCGTCGGGCAGGTCGGAGGCCAGGATCTCCTCGTTGAGGTCGATCTTGGCGTAGGCCAGCAGCACCGAGAGCTCGGGCCGCGTCAGCGGCTGCCGGTTGGTGGCGCGGGTACGCATCGCCGCCGAATCGGGCAGGAACTCGACGGCGCGGTCGAGGCGTCCCTTGCGCTCCAGCGCGCGCATGAAGCGCTCCAGACGGTCGTGATGCTCGGCCGCGCGCTCGGCGGCGACGCTGACCGCCTGGCTCTGCTGGTAGTTGTCGCGCAGCACCAGCGCGCCGACCTCGTCGGTCATGGAGAAGAGCAGCGCGTCGCGGTGCTCGCGGGCGAGCGCCCCCGCCGCGATCGCGCCGCCGGTCGCGATCTTGATGTTGACCTCGTGGTCCGACGTGTCGACACCTGCCGAATTGTCGAGGGCATCGGTATTGATCTTGCACCCGGCCAGCGCCGCCTCGATCCGGCCGCGCTGGGTGAAGCCGAGATTGGCGCCCTCGCCGACCACGCGCGCACGGATGTGGCCGGCATCGACGCGCAGCGCGTCGTTGGCGCGGTCGCCGGCATC
>CAYRBQ010000094.1:0-9951 GCA_964422305.1 uncultured Reyranella sp.
TGGAGTGGACCAGGATCAGATCGGCGCCGGCGGCCTCGTAGGCCCGCGCGCGCTTCAGCGCCTCATCCTGGCCGAGGCCCGCAATCAGCGCTTCCGTGCGCGCCACGACGACGAGGTCGGGATCGCGCCGCGCCGCCCGCGCCGCCTCGATCTTGCCCTGAAACTCCTCGATGCGGACCATGTCCTGGCGGCCGCCTGCGATCAGACTGGTAACCTTGGGGAAGCTCTTGTCCTCCATGACGATCGCCGCCACGCCCGCGCGCTCGTACTGCTCGACCGCGTAGAGCACGTTGATCGCATTGCCGAAGCCGGTGTCGATGTCGGCCACGACCGGCAGGCCCGAGCGATCGGCCATGGCGCGCGTCATGTCGAGATGCTGGGTCATCGAGACCACGCTAACATCCGGCACGCCATACATCGCGGAGAGCTCGAAGCCCGACGCCCAGATCGCGTCGAACCCCGCTTCGGCCGCCAGCATCGCCGACAGCGGGCTGTGTGCCGCCATCGCCTCGACGAGCCCCCTCTTCGCGAGGATCTCGCGCATATTCCTGCCCGCGCTCATACCGCTCTCCCGTCCCTCAATCTCTTGTCCTCCAGCAGCGCGAGGAAGCGCGCGCCGGCCTCGATGTCGTTCCTGACGCCGTTCCGCCGCTCCAGCGCGATCGGATCGTCACCCCAGCGCTCGACCTGGTAGAGTTCGTCGAGCTGTGCGGCGGCGAAGGCCTGCTCAGCGTCGAGCCGTCGCTCGGCTATCGCGAGCGCCACGACCAGCGAGCCCGCGATATGCGTGAGGTTGTAGAGCGCCGACAGGGCGAAGTCGCCGTGCGCGGCCACCGCCGCACGCAGCTTGGCGACCGCCTCGTCCGGCTGCGTCACGAACGACAACCCCTCGGCCACCGTGAGGCGTGCGCCGTAGCGCTCGGCCGCCCAGTCGAGCAGCGGTTGCCAGGTCGTGCGCTGGCGCTCGACCAGGCTCTCGGGATCGGCGGCGCGATAGCAGAGAAGGTCGGAGCCCGCATACTTGGCGGTGTCGTCGATCACCTTCTCGCGCTGGCCCGGCACGCGATCGAGCCCGGTTGTGGCGAGGCGTGTGAGCGCGAGGTGGCCGACCTTGATCTCGGCCTTGTCCGGCACCGCGCTCCATTCGGCCGCGACCGCCTCGGCGAGCCTGCGCGTCGGCACGACCAGCACTGCCTTGGCCGGCGTGCGCATCGGCCGGCCGTCGAGCAGCACGCGAAAGCCGCCTTCGCCCTCGTCGACCGTTGTCTCTTTGTAGAAGCGCTTCATCCGGCGTCGGGCTTACACGCCGGGCAGGGCCGGCGACAAGAGCGGGATCAACGGCTGCGCTGCGGACCGGGGGTCTGGGCCGCTGGCCGACCGCCGCGCTGGCGCGTGTCGGCCGAGGGCACTGGAAGCTGGGCGCGCAGGCCGGGCCGCAGCGCCTCGACTCGCGGCGCTACCGCAGAACAGGCATTGGCGCCGGCCTGGCGTGCCGCCTGCGTGATCTGGGCAACCATGCTCGGCACAACGCCGGCGCCAACCAGCAGGCGTGCGAGCTGTGGCTCGAGAGCGCTCGCGGTCGGCCGGCCACCACCGCCCCTGATGCGCAATGGCGAAGCGAGGGCTGCGTTCTGGGGATCGCGCGCCTCCGGCGCCACGATAAACTCCCATCCCTCGGTACGGAGCTGGACGTAGCCGCCTCCCACCAGGACGGCCCGCGGCGTGTCGATCACGAGGCGGCGCAGGTTGGCCACGCCGCCGCTTACGTCGAAGCGGCCGGCGATGCAGTTGAACGGCACGCCCTGGTCGCCTCCACCCAGCAGGCGCTGGGTTTCGGGCGGCCAATTCGTGAGCTGGTCACGCGGCCAGGCACCCTTGGCGATCGCGATGTCGACGGTGCCGCTTGCGGAGTTCAGCGCATCGCGCGTCGTGCGGCCGCCACCGCGCAGACGCAGATCGATGTCGGCCACGGCATCGCGCAAGCCGAGATCGAGCCCCAGCAGCGTCGAGAGTTCGCCGAGCGACACCCGATTGGCCGACGCGGTGAGGGTCGTCTGGCCGATACGGCCGGCCGGGTCATAAACGAGATCGACACCGGCCGAACCGCCGCCCACGGTCGCGGCGGCGCGGAAGGTGAAGCGCGTCTCGCCGGAGGCGAGCGTTACCGACGCGTTCTGCATCTTGGCACCGAGGCCCACGACCTCGCCCAGCCGCACCGTGACCGACAGGGTGGAGCGGCCGAGCCAGTTCGCGACGAACGGCATGGTCGGCACCAGCCGCTGCTGCGCGGGCGAGTTCGACGGGGGTGGCGCGGACGACGACGGCGGCGCGCGCAGCTCCGACACATCGACCTTGTTCACGTCGGCATTGACCACGATGGTCGGAGTGCCCTTGCGGTCTACGCGGAACAGCGCCTCGCCGACCATCTCGCTTGAACCGACTTTGAGGGCGGTAACCTCGACCTTGAAGCCGTTGCGCTGGGTCGATGCCTTGGCGCTCAAAGAATAAGGTCCGCCGGCCGGCACGGGCAGGCGTACATAGGGACCGAAGGCCGAGACGTCGGGGCCCTCGGCGGTGACTTGCAGGGTCGTGCCCTTTACACCGACACCGCCCTTGATGGCGATCCTGCCGCCACCGAAGCCGCCCTGCAGGTCGATGTTGCCCGGAAGGCCGCGCATCCATCCCTCGAACGATCCCGCCGTGCCCTTGAGGTCGAGCGGCACGGCTCCCGGCATGCCGAACCGCCCTTCGACCTGCAGTGTCTGGTTGGGGGCGGATGCCTTGAAGCTGGCGTCCGCTACCTCGATCACCACCGGCGGACGCCCTGCCCCCTCGATGATCGTCAGCACCGAGTCCTTGACCTCCACGGTGTTGATCCAGGGAAATGCGGCGGTGGTACGGAGCCGCAGCGACCGACTTTCGCCGGGATGCGGTCCCGAGCCATCGGGTGGCGGCAGCATCTCGAGGTTGGCGTCGCCGACGTCGTTTCGTTCGACCAGGATGTCGGCACCTTCCAGCACGATCTTGCCGATCTTCACCTCGCCCAGGAAAAGCGAGAACGGGTCGAGGTACAGCGTCATGCGCCGCACGCGTGCTAGGTCGGGGCGCGATCCCCAGGGCGCATTTGTGAGAGTGACCCCTTCCGCCACCATGGCCGGTTCGGTGCCGAGCTTGACCGTAAGCGGCACCCGGGCCGACAGCTCGCGGCCGGTGACCTTGCGGACCTGGTCGGTCAGGCGCGCCTGATAGCGCGACAGGTCGCGCGTGGCGACCCAGGCGATGCCGCCGATCGCAGCGATCGGGATCGCTGCTGCCGCAATCCAGGCCAGCCGCCTCCAGGGAATCCGCATGCCGCCCGATTCTCGCTCAAACACCGTCCGCGGAGAAGCCCAATGCCTCGATGGTGCGGCGGAAGTGAGGTGGCAGTTCCGCTTCGGCCTTCAATTCTCCCCGCCCCGACGGGTGCGGCAGCGTCAGGCGTCGGGCATGCAGGTGCAGGCGGCGCGCCTCGGTGAGCGTCGAGAGCAGCGCTTCTTCTCCGCCATACTTGCGGTCGCCGAGGATCGGGCAGCCGATCTCGGCACAATGGACGCGGAGCTGATGGGTGCGGCCGGTGCGCGGCCACAGGGCGAGGAACGCGGCGCGCTTGCCGATCCGGTCCATCTCCTTGAAGTGGGTCAGCGCCTTCTGCCCTCCCTCGTGATCGACCTGCATGAGCTCGCGATCGCGCGCGCCCGGCCGCTTGGCGAGCGGCAGGTCGATCGTCCCCTCCTTGCGCGGCGGCACACCGACCACGACGGCCCAGTACAGCTTCTCTGTCTCGCGGTCACGGAAGGACTCGGCCAGCCGCTTGGCCGCCTGACCCGTGCGCGCGATCAAGAGAAGACCGCTGGTGTCCTTGTCGAGCCGGTGGACCAAGCGCGGCCGGTCCTCATAGCCGAAGCGCAGCGCGTCCAGCATGCCGTCGACGTGCTTTTCGGTGCCGCTGCCGCCCTGGACGGCCAGGCCGGGCGGCTTGTTGAGCACGATCACCTGGTCGTCGCGGTGGATAACCATACGCTGGATCTCGGCGGCGTCGCGGTCGGACACGGCCGGGGGCGCGGCGCGCGGCTTGGGCGGCGGGGTCACCGAGACACCCGGCGGCAGGCGGATGGCCTGCCCCGGCTCGACCCTGTCCTTGCCCTCGGCGCGCTTGCCGTCGATCCGTACCTGGCCGGTGCGCAAAAGCTTCTGCAGCGCGCCGTGGCTCAGTTCGGGGAAATGCCGCTGGAACCAGCGATCCAGGCGCAAGCCCGCCTCGTCATCGGAGACGGCGCGGAGCTGGACCTTCGAGGTGCCGCCGGCGGGGCTGTCGCTCATGGCGCGCAACCTAAGGGACAGGCTAAAGAGCGTCCATGGAATCGGTGTCGTTCGACACGCTCACTTTCGACCATCCGGCAGCGCGCAAGCCGGCGCGCGTCTCGGCGACTCTGCACCTGCCGGAAGACCGCCCCGCGCCCTTCCCCTGCATGGTAATCCTGACCAGCAGCGCCGGCGTGCAGCGCCATCGCGAGCACTATTACGCCGACCTGCTGAATCGCGCCGGGGCGGCCGCACTGATCGTCGACAGCTTTACCGGCCGCGGCGTGCGCCGCACCGTCGCCGACCAGAGCTTGGTGTCGGCGGCGCAGATGGAAGGCGACGCTTTCGCGGCCCTCACGCTGCTGCGCGCCGACCCGCGCATCGATCCCGCGCGGATCGGCATCATGGGCGTCTCCAAGGGCGGCGTCGCCACGCTCAACGCCGCCATCGCCGTCCGCCAGCGCTGGCGCGACGGCTTCCCGCACCTCTTCGACCTCCACGTCGCGATCTGCCCTGGGGCGACGGCGCAGCATCGCGATCCCACGACGCACCGCAGGCCGATGTACCTGATGCTGGCGGCAAAGGACGACTACACGCCGGCCACTCTCGCGATCGAGTATGCCGAGCGTATGCGCGCCGCGGGCAACGACCGGATCAGGGTGAAGGTCTACGGCAACGCACATCACGGCTGGGAATCGCTCGGCCCGGTGTTCGACATTCGGGACGCCGAGAACTGGTCGACCTGCCGCAACTTCATCGAGGATGACGGCCGGCATTTCGTGCCGTGTGTCGGCCGGGCGATGGCCGAGCCCGAATTCCAGGCGTGGGCGCGGCAGAACTGCGTCACGAGGGGTGCGCGCGCCGGTGGCGGCACGGCGGCGCTGAAGGAGCGCGCGAGCGCCGATCTGATCGACTATTTGCGTGCCTTTCGCTTCGCCGTCTGATGGACGAATCGGACACTTCCGGTTATATGTGACCACGTGATTCGCTCAGCCTTTTTTGCCGGTTCCCTGGCTTTCGTACTCTCCGTTTCCGGAGCCTCCTCCACCTACGCATCGGGCGCCCTGTGGACCGGATCGGCAGCCGGAACGACACGGGCCGAGACCCTCCTGAAAACGCTTCGCAGCGCCGGCGACCACGGGCTCGAGCCCAACTGGTACAGCATCGGCGATATCGAGAAGGCCCTCGCGCCGGGCGCCGACGCCTCGGCCGCCGAGGCGCTGCTCACCGCCGTCTTCGTCGCCTACGCCAGCGACGTCTCGACCGGCCGCGTACGTGCCAACAAGGTCGACAAGGAAATCGACATCCAGCAGCGCAAGGTCGAGAAGGCCGACCTGCTGAAGGCCGCCGCCGACGCGCCGGACTTCGCCGCCTGGCTCGCCGCGCTGCCGCCCAAGGGCGATTATCCGGCACTCCAGAAGGCGCTGACCCTCTGGCGCGAGAAGCGCGGCAAGGTCACCTACACGCCGCTGACCGACGGCGTGGCGCTGAAGCCGGGCATGGTCGACGCCCGCGTGCCGCTGCTGCGCCAGCGGCTGGCCGAGCTCGATTTCACGGTGCCGCCGGCCGGAACTGTCGTGGACCAGTACGACGAGCCGCTGGCTGCCGTCGTGAAGGCCTACCAGGAGATGAAGGGCCTCACGGTCGACGGCGTGATCGGCGCCAAGACGGTGCGCTCCCTCAACACCACGATCGACGAGCGCATCGAGCAGATCGTCGCCAACCTCGAGCGCCGGCGCTGGCTGGTCGAGGATCTCGGCAGCCGCTACGTCTTCGTCAACACCGGCGACTATTCCATGGTGTTCGTGAACGATGGCAAACCGGCGTTCCAGAGCCAGGTCATCGTCGGCACGCCGAAGGACCCGACCCCGGAGATCCAGTCGGTGATGCGCGGTTTCCAGACCAATCCCTACTGGACGGTGCCGCAGTCGATCGCCGGCGAGGAATACCTGCCGATCTTGCGCCGCGACCCCAATGGCCTGGCCGGCAGCGGATTCAAAATCTTCGCCAACTGGAGCACCGACGAGGAGCTCGACCCCAACACGGTCGACTGGAGCTCGATCCATCCCAAGGCGTTCCCCTATCGCATCCGCCAGGATTCGGGCGCCTCGAATGCGCTGGGCTACATCTTCTTCCCGTTCCCCAACAAGTACGGGATCTACATGCACGACACGGCGAACCGCTGGCTGTTCACCGAGGGCAGCCGCAACTTCAGCCACGGCTGCATCCGATTGCAGAACCCGCTGAACTTCGTCGACGTGGTGTTCGGCGGCAAGAACGGCTTCAGCAAGGACCGCGTGCAGCAGGTGATCACTTCGGGCCAGCAGGCCCACTACACCTTCCCCGAGCCGATCACGCTCTACGTGACCTATCGCACCGTCACGGCCAGCGCCGAGGGCAAGCCGACCTTCCGGGACGACGTCTACGGCCGCGATCGCAAGGTCGTGCGCATGATGGCGAAGCCTTAGGCCTCAGCGCTTCTTCTCGCGAAGCTTTTTCCAGTACTCCAGCCGCTTCAGGATCTCGCGCTCGAAGCCGCGCTCGACCGGCTGGTAGAACTCCTCGCGCGCCATGCCGTCGGGGAAGTAGTTCTGTCCCGAGAAGCCGTCGGCGGCGTTGTGGTCGTACTCGTAGCCTTGGCCGTAGCCGATCTCCTTCATGAGCTTGGTCGGCGCATTCAGGATGTGCATGGGCGGCGTCAGCGAGCCGTGCGTCTTGGCGGCGCGCTTGGCGGCGCCGAAGGCCGTGTAGCCGGCATTCGATTTCGGCGCGGTGCCGAGATAGATCACCGCCTGCGCGATCGCGAGTTCGCCTTCGGGTGAGCCCAGCCGGTCGTAGGTCTCCCAGGCCGCGAGCGTCTGGGTCAGCGCCTGCGGGTCGGCCATGCCGATATCCTCGACCGCGAAGCGCACCAGACGGCGGGCGATGTATTTCGGGTCCTCGCCACCGTCGAGCATGCGCGCGAACCAGTAGAGTGCGGCATCGACATCCGATCCGCGCAGCGACTTGTGCAGCGCGCTGATCAGGTTGTAGTGCGCCTCCTGCGCCTTGTCGTAGAGCGGCGCACGCTTCTGCAGCAGTGTCGCCAGCCGGGCCGGCGGCACCGGTCCCTTCTCCTTGAGCTGCGAGAGCTGCTCGGCGAGCCCGATCAGATAGCGGCCGTCGCCGTCGGCCATGGCGAACAGCGCGTCGCGGCCGCTCTGGTCCACGGGCAGCGGTCGGCCCAGCGCCTCCTCGACGCGCGCCAGGAGCTGCTGCAGCGCCGCGTCGTCGAGCCGGCGCAGCACCAGCACCTGGCAGCGCGACAGCAACGCGGCATTGAGCTCGAACGACGGGTTCTCGGTGGTGGCGCCGATCAGCGTCACCGTACCGTCCTCGACATAGGGCAGAAAGCCGTCCTGCTGGGCGCGGTTGAAGCGATGGATCTCGTCGACGAAGAGCAAGGTACCCTTGCCGTCCTTGCGGCGCTGGCGGGCAGCCTCGAACACGCGGCGCAGGTCGGCGACGCCCGAGAACACCGCCGACAGAGGCTCGAAGTGCAGGTCCACGGACTCCGCGAGCAAACGGGCGATCGTGGTCTTGCCGCAGCCCGGCGGTCCCCAGAGGATCAGCGAGCCGAGCTTGCGAGCCGCCAGCATGCGGCCGAGCGGCCCCTCGGGCCCGAGCAGGTGATCCTGCCCGAGGATCTCGCCCAGCGACTTCGGCCGCAGGCGTTCGGCGAGCGGCGTCGGGGCGAGCGAGGCGAAGAGTTCAGCCGGCACGCCGCGAGCCTAACACGGTCAGCGGAACTGCAGCGGAATGATCGCGCCGTCGCGGCCGACGTTGATGCTGTTCACGGCGCCGCCGACGCGCTTCTGCAGGTCGGCGACGCTCTTCACCTCCTGGCCGTTGACCGAGAGGATCATGTCGCCGGGCCGCACGAAGCGGCTGGCATAGGCGCCGGGCTTGACCTCGACCACCGCGACACCCGGCCGCCACTCGGTAAGGCCCATCTCCTCGGCCACGGCCGGCGACATGTTGACGACAGATGCGCCGGACAGCGGCTGGCGCCCCTCGAGCAAGGCCTTGTCGCGCGGCGGGTTCTCCGGCGGCGCGGCGAGCTTCATCTGCACGACCACTTCCTTGCCGGCCCGGATCACCTTCACGGGCACGACGGTGTCGACGTTCATCGTCGAAAGGCGAAAGCGCAGCGCCGCCTCGTCATCGATCGGCATCTCGCGGATCGCCACGATGACGTCGTTGCGCTTCAGGCCCGCCGCCACGCCGGGACCGTCGGGAAAGACCTCCTTCACCACGAGGCCGGCGGGGCGGCTGAGCCCGAAGCCCGCCGCGAGATCGGGCGTCACCCGTTGCATGCTGACGCCAAGCCAGGGCCGCACGATGCGACCGCCCTGCGTGCCGGTGGAGACCATGCGGTCGACGATGTTGGAGGGCGTGGCGAAGCCGATGCCGACCGAGCCGCCGGTCTGCGAGTAGATCGCGGTGTTGATGCCGATCAGGCGGCCGTCGAGGCTGACCAGCGCGCCGCCCGAATTGCCCGGATTGATGGCGGCGTCGGTCTGCAGGAAGAAATTCGAATCGTTGATGCCGCCCGCGCTGCGTGCGACCGCCGACACGATGCCGCTGGTCACCGTCTGGTTGAGTCCGAACGGATTGCCGATCGCCAGCACGACGTCGCCGACCTCGACCGAGTCGGAGTCGCGCATCTCGAGGAACGGGAACTTCTCGTCGGACGACTCGATGCGCAGCAGGGCGAGGTCGTAGCGCTCGTCATGGGTGATGAGCTTGGCCTCGAACTCGCGCCGATCGGCGAGAACCACGCGGATTTCGTCGGCGCCCCTCACGACATGGGCGTTGGTGACGATCAACCCGTCGGCCTTCACCAGCACGCCCGAGCCCAGCGAGTTCTGCACCCGCTCGCCGGCCTGCGGCGGCAGCGGCATGCCGGGAAAGGGGAACGGCAGTCGCCGCGGCACCCGCGCCGTCGTCGTCGTGTAGATGTTCACGACCGCCGGCGACACGCGCTTGACCAGGGGAGCGTAGGAATAGGCCAGCTCGGTCCGCGAGTTGGGCAGCCCCTGCGCCGGGGCGGCCGGTGGCAGCGCCACGATCGCCCCGCCACCTACGAGAACCGCCGCCAGGATTGCACGCCGCATCATTCACCCTTTCGCCCGTCCAGACCCGAATCCACGGCCCGCATTTGCGGCCTGGCTCGTGGCAAATCAAGGGCCGTTTCGCATTGGCTGGCACATCGATTGCACTGGAACTCTCCAACGCGCCGCCATTCGGCGCGAGGGGAAACACCGGAGCGCTTCATGAAAATCACCCGCCGTAACGTCCTGTTCGCGTCCGCCGCCGCCAGCGCCTCGCTGGCCGCCCCCGCCGTGAGGGCGAGCGCGGGCTGGCCCGGAAAGCAGCCGATCAAGCTGATCGCGACCTTCCCGCCGGGCGGCACGGCCGACACCATCTCGCGCATCCTCGCGCCCAAGCTCACGGCCGGCCTCGGCCAGCAGGTCCTGGTCGAGAACCGGCCGGGCGCCGGCGGCACGATCGGCTCCGACCTCGCCGCGAAGGCTGCCCCGGACGGCTACACGCTCGTGATCTCGCATG
>CAYRBQ010000095.1:0-9900 GCA_964422305.1 uncultured Reyranella sp.
GTCTTGCCGACGCCGGGCTCGCCGATCAGCACGGGGTTGTTCTTGGTACGGCGGCTCAGCACCTGGATGGTGCGACGAATCTCCTCGTCGCGACCGATCATCGGGTCGAGCTTGCCGTCGCGCGCCGCCTGCGTGAGGTCACGCGCATACTTCTTGAGCGCATCGTAGCTGCCCTCGGCGGAGGCCGAATCGGCGGTGCGGCCCTTGCGCAGGTCCTGCACGGCCTTCTCGAGCGCCTGGGGCTTCACCCCGCCCTTGGCCAGCGCATCAGCCGCCTCGGTGCCCTTGGCGAGCGCCATGGCGAGCAGCATGCGCTCGACCGTTACGAACGAATCGCCCGCCTTGTCGGCGATCGCCTCGGCCTGGTCGAACAGGCGCGCCGTCTCGGGCGCCATGTAGATCTGGCCGGCGCCCTGGCCTTCGACCTTGGGCTGCTTGGCGAGATTGGCCTCGACGGCCTTGTGGACGGCCCGGGAATCGCCGCCGGCTGCCGAAATCAGATTGGCTGCAAGACCCTCCGGGTCATCGAGCAGCACCTTCAACACGTGATCTGGAACGAGCCGCTGGTGGCCCTCCCGCAGCGCCAGCATCTGGGCGCTCTGCAGGAAGCCCCGCATGCGGTCTGTGTACTTTTCCTGGTTCATTGCCAACCCTTTCCTTTACGCCCCCGTCGAGCGGCGGGCGGAAGAGCGGACCCTCCAAAGAGGCATCCTGCAGGCGATATGGGGAGGGATCGCCGACTCGCAAGACCTCAACCCAAGTGCGGCTTTCCACTGTCATACGGCTGGGCTAAGAACCGCCGCCGCGCCTTGCGAGGCGGAACAGATCGGGGAGAGGACCATGTCGGGCGGCCACGGCCACGTCGATTCATCGAACAAGAAGATCGCCCTTCTGGTGGCCGTACTGGCCGCTCTGCTGGCGATCTCGGAAATGGGCGGCAAGAGCTCGCAGACCAACGCGCTCGCCAGCCACATCACGGCGTCCAATACCTGGTCGTTCTTCCAGGCCAAGACGATCCGCCAGACCACGCTGCGCACCGCGGCGGAAGAAGCCGAGGCCACGTTCAAGGACAGTCCGCAGGGCATGCCACCAGCCCTGAAGGCGCAGGCCGACCGGTGGCGCAGCACGGCGCAGCGCTACGAAACCGAGCCCGACACGAACGAGGGCCGCAAGGAGCTGATGGCGAAGGCAAAGGCGAAAGAAACCGAACGCGACAAGTCGCTGTCGGCCTACCACATGTTTGAATATGGCTCGGCGGCGTTCCAGCTCGCCATCGTCCTGGCCGGCGCCGCAGCCCTCACATCCGTCGCATGGCTCATGATGCTGTCGATGGGCCTCGGCGTGGTGGGCGCCGGCTTCACTCTGCTGGGCTTCGTCGCGCCGACTCTGATCCACCTTTAGAGGCACAAAAAACACCCGAAGGCGGGGCCTTCGGGTGTTTTGCGAAAACTTCTCGTCCGTCGGCTTTTCGATCCGGCTGAGCGCAGACGGATCGAAAGACTCTAGCCGCGTCGGCCGCCAGCAGGAGCGAATTCAGGGACATCGGGCTGATCGTCGGCTGCGGGATCGTTGCCCGCCTGCGCGCTCCGCCCGTTTTGCAGGAACGCGACACCACCCAGCCCAGGTTCGGCCTCCGCCTCCTCGGCGCGCTCGCCCGAGCGTCGGTCGCTCTGAGTATGGCCGTTGGTGTTGCCCTGCGGTGGACCGCCCTGCTGCGCCTGCTGGCCGCCCTGTTGCTGGCCACCTTGCTGGCCTTCCTCGTCGCCGTAGCCCACGTTGTTGCGCTGGACGAAGCCGCCCATCGACTGGATCATCCGGAAGTAGTGGTCGGCATACTGCCAGTAGGCCTCGGCCAAGATCCGGTCACCGGAAGCCGCAGCCTCTCGAGCCAGCGCCTGGTACTTGTCGAACACTTGGTGCGCGTTGCCACGCACGCGGACATCGGGCCCGCTGCTGTCAAATATCTGGTTCCGATTTGGCGGGCGGTTGGGGTTGTGATGCTGCTTGTGATGGTGGCCGCCGCCACCGCCGCCACTATTGCGGCCGCCGCGCGACCGCTGACGATTGTTTGGTCTCATTACCTAGGCCAGTTGCACGCCGGACGGATGGTTGTTGTTAGCTCCCCTCTGCCCTTCGCGGGCAACCGTCGCAGCTCAATTTCAGAGGGTTGGGGTCCGCCGCCAGAAACCGGTCGGACCAAAGCCCCCCAAGGGGCAATCGGAACGTAGTCTCATTCCCCCCGATTGCCAACCGATTAATGCTGCGACGCCACCACGCGGTCGACGCCGCCGAGGTCCTTCCGAGGCGGAATGGGCTTCAAGCCTGCCGCGCTGAAAACACCAGCAATATCAGTGGCTTGGTGTTCGCCGCCCTCGACAACCACCCAGCCGGCGGGGGTCAGCAAATTGGCCAACTCGGAGGCAACTATCCGATAGGGCGCGAGCCCGTCCGGGCCGCCATCCAGAGCCAGCCTGGGCTCATGCAAGGCCACCTCCGGCATGAGGCCGCCGATGGTCGCACTTTCGATGTAGGGCGGGTTGGAAACCACTAAATCGAACCGTCCGCCCAGCTGCTCCACCCAGCCGGGCTGACGCCAATCGGCGGCCACGAACGTCGCCCGCGACGCCACGCCGAGAGCTTCCGCATTGGCTCGCGCGACCTCGAGCGCGTCGACCGAAGCATCCATCGCGACGCCGTGCGCCTGGGGAAATTCCCTGAGCAAGGTCAGCAGCAGGCAGCCCGATCCGGTGCCGAGATCGAGCATGCGCAGCGGCAGGCGGCGATCCGGAAAGAGATCGAGGACCGTCTCGATCACCGTCTCGCTGTCCGGCCGCGGCACGAGTACGGCAGGGGAGACTTTGAATCGCAGGCCCCAGAACTCGCGCTCGCCCAGGATGTAAGCCATCGGCTCGCGGCGCACGCGCCGCGCCGTAAGCTCCCGCAGCCGCGCCGTCACGTCGGCCGGCACGGGGTCCGACCCGCGTGCGATGAGTTGCTCGACCGTGAGGCCAGCGGCACGGCCCAGGAGAAGGCGCGCCTCCAAGCGGACATTGTCGATGCCGGCGGCCGTCAGGGCGACCGCGGTGTCACGCAGCAGAGCGTCGTAGGTGGCGGTCAGGCCGCGAGCTCCGCCAGCCGCGACGCCTCGTCATCGGCGATCAGCGCATCGACGATCTCGTCGAGCCCACGTCCTTCCAGGACCTCGGCGAGGTTGTAGAGGGTGAGGTTGATGCGATGGTCGGTGACTCGGCTCTGCGGGAAGTTGTAGGTGCGGATGCGCTCGCTGCGGTCGCCCGAACCGACCTGGCCCTTGCGATCGGCCGCGCGCTGCGCATCGAGCCTCTGGCGCTCGGCGTCGTAGAGACGGGCGCGCAGGATCTTCATCGCCTTGGCGCGGTTCTTGTGCTGGCTCTTCTCGTCCTGCTGGCTGACGACGACACCGGTCGGGATGTGGGTGATGCGCACCGCCGAGTCGGTCGTATTGACCGACTGGCCGCCCGGCCCCGATGCGCGGAAGACGTCGATACGCAGGTCCTTCTCGTCGATCTTGATGTCGACATCCTCGGCTTCGGGCAGCACCGCAACGGTGGCTGCGGACGTGTGGATGCGGCCCGACGCCTCGGTAGCCGGCACGCGCTGCACGCGATGGACGCCCGATTCGAACTTGAGGCGCGCGAAGACGCCACGCCCCGTCACGGTCGCGATCGCTTCCCGATAGCCACCGATGCCGGTGTCCGAAAGCTCCATGGCCTCGAACTTCCAGCCGTGCTCGGCGGCATAGCGCTGATACATGCGGAACAGGTCGGCGGCGAACAGCGCCGCCTCGTCCCCGCCAGTACCGGCCCGGATCTCAAGGATGGCGTTCTTCTCATCGGCGGCATCCTTCGGCAGAAGCATGCGCTTCACGTTGCGCTCGAGGTCGGGCAGCCGCTTCCTGATCTCGGCCGCCTCCTCCTCTGCCATCGCCTTCATATCGGGATCGGTGGCCAGCGCCTCGGCATCCTTCAGCTCCTGCTCGGCCTTGCGCCACTCGTTGACCGTCTCCACCAGGGGGCCGAGGTCGGCATATTCCTTGGAGGCGGCGACGAATTTCTGCGAATCGAGGTTGCCTGCGGAAAGTGCCGCCTGCAGCTCGGCGTGGCGCGCGACGATCTGTTCGAGCTTGAGAAGGAGCGACATGTCAGGCCCTCAAAGCTCCGGCCAGGCCGTCGAGCGGAACTTCGCGCTGATTGCCGCTGTCGAGATCCTTGAGCTGCGCCACGCCCTTGGCCAGCTCGTCGTCGCCCAGGATGATGGCGGCGCGCGCGTTGAGCTTGTTGGCCCGCTGCATGCGGCGCTTCATATTGCCGCGATACTCCTGCTCGACCGCGATGCCCTGCTTGCGCAAGCCGCGCGCGATGCCGAGCGCCTTGGCCTCGGCCGCCGGTCCCAGCGGGGCGATCACGACCGGGCGCGGTTCGGCCGCCGGCTCGTTGCAGAGCATCATCAGGCGCTCGATGCCGCCCGCCCAGCCGATGCCCGCGGTCGGCGGACCGCCCAGCTCGGCGATCAGCCCATCGTAGCGGCCGCCCCCCAGCACCGTACCCTGGGCGCCGATCTGGTCGGTCACGAACTCGAAGGCGGTGTGGGTATAGTAGTCGAGGCCGCGTACCAACCCGGCATCGACCTGGAAGGGGATGCCGGCCGCAGCGAGCCCGTCCTGCACGGTCTTGAAGAAGTCGCGACTCGCCTGGTTGAGATGGTCGGTGAAGGACGGTGCGTTCCTGTTGAGCGCGATGTCGCCCTCGTCCTTGCTGTCGAGAATGCGCAGCGGATTGCGCTGCAGGCGGCTCTTCGAATCCTCCGACAGCTTGTCGAGGTGGCCCGAATAGAAGTCGACCAGCACCTTACGGTAGACGGAGCGGCATTCCGGGTCGCCGAGCGAATTGATCTTGAGCACGCAACGCTCGAGGATTCCGAGGCGCTCGAGGATGTCGGCGGCCACCGAGATCACCTCGATGTCGGCGCCGGGCTCCGGCGCACCCAGCACTTCGAGATCGATCTGGTGAAACTGGCGCTGGCGGCCCTTCTGCGGCCGCTCGTAGCGGAACATCGGGCCGGCAGCGAAGACCTTGAGCGGGAGCTGCTGCGCCAGCTCGCCGTTGGAGACGAACGCGCGGCAGATGCCGGCGGTGTACTCCGGCCGCAGAGTCAGCGATTCGTTGCCGCGATCGTTGAAGGTGTACATCTCCTTAGACACGACATCGGTCGCCTCGCCGATGCCCCGCGCGAACAGCTCAGTGAACTCGAAGATGGGCGTGGCCATCTCGCGGTAGCCGTAGAGGCGCGCTACGTCGCGTGCAGTGTCGACCACATGCCGGAAGCGCCGGTATTCGTCGGGGAGGAGGTCGTGCGTGCCACGCACGGGTTGCATTTTGCTCACGGGAAATCGCCTTGGAAGATTCGTCGAAGGAAGGAAGCCTGAACCGCTACTCCGCGGCGGCGCGATGTCGGTCCGCTTCCGCGACCTTGGCGGCCTCGATCTCGGCCGCCTTCTTCTCGATCAGCTCGACCAGATGGTCGACGACGTTCGCGTCCTTCAGCCGATGGTGCGGAACGCCGGCGATGTAGACCTGGTGGGTGTCGTTGCCGCCGCCGGTGAAGCCAATGTCGGTCTCGCGTGCCTCACCAGGGCCGTTCACGACGCATCCGATCACCGACACCGTCATCGGCGTGGTGATGTGGGCGACTCGCTTCTCGAGCGCCTCAACCGTGCGGATCACGTCGTACTGCTGACGGGCGCAGGACGGGCAGGAGATGATATTGACGCCACGATGCCGGAGGTTGAGCGCCTTCAGCATCTCGAATCCGACACGTACCTCCTCCTCGGGCTCGGCCGAGAGCGAGACGCGGATCGTGTCGCCGATGCCGGCCCACAGGAGAGCGCCCAGTCCAATCGAGGACTTCACCGTGCCGGTGCGCAGGCCGCCCGCCTCGGTGACGCCGATATGCAGCGGGTAGTCGCAGGCGTCGGCGAGCTGTTGATAAGCCGCGACCGCCAGGAAGACGTCGGACGCCTTCACGCTGATCTTGAACTCGTGGAAGTCGTGATCCTGCAGAATCCGCGCATGATCCAGCGCGCTCTCGACCATCGCCTCGGGACACGGCTCGCCGTACTTGTCGAGCAGGTCCTTCTCCAGCGAGCCGGCATTGACGCCGATGCGCATGGAGCAGCCATGATCCTTGGCGGCCTTCACGACCTCTCGGACGCGCTCGGCGCTGCCGATGTTGCCTGGATTTATGCGCAGGCAGGCCGCACCCGCCTCGGCCGCCTCGATAGCGCGCTTGTAGTGGAAGTGGATGTCGGCCACGATTGGAACCCTGGAGGCCCGTACGATCTTGGGCATCGCCGCCGTCGAGGCTTCGTCCGGGCAGGACACGCGGATGATATCCACGCCCGCCTCCTCGCAGCGCCGGATCTGGGCGATGGTGGCCTCGGCGTCCGCCGTCAGCGTGTTCGTCATGGTCTGGACCGTGATCGGCGCGTCGCCGCCGACCGGCACGGATCCGACCATCACCCGCCGCGACTTGCGGCGCACGATGTCGCGATAGGGCCTGATGCTCATGTTTGCAATGTAGCGGTCGCGGCCCGGCTTATCCAGCCGACGGGCTCGGCCGAAGAGGCGCTAGCGCGCCTCGATGATGCGGTAGGCGATGCCTGCCGGGACGGTGTAGCTCTCGCCCGCCCGTACATAGGTCTGTGCCAGGACGTCTCCGTTGGGCGCCCGTAGCTCGACCCAGCTATTGATGCGCACGCTCACCGGCGTGTCGAACCGCACGGGGATCGACGGAGCCGCTGCAGCGGCATCCGGCGCGGGCGCCGGCACGCGCGCTTCCTCGACGGCGGGAGTCGGCTGCGGCGTATTCACGCGAGGCTGCTCCACAATGGCCGGCGGCTGGGCGGCCTGCGCCTGTCCGATGGCCGGCACCGTCATCGCGACCGGCGGCGGTGGAGCGGGAACGGCGATAACGACCGGCGGCGGCGCGAGCTGCGTAGCGGCCGCTGCTGGCGTCGTCGGTTCGTAACGCTGCGCGGGCCACGCTTCGGAAGGCGACATGGTGGTCACGCGCGTGTCCTGGACTGACGTCGCCGGCGTCTCGACGGGTGGCGCACTCGGGCGCGATGCGAGGAGACGATCGGGAACCGGCGGAACCTTCTCCGCGAGGATCGCCTGCTCGCGCGGCATGTAGTGCCACACGCCGTAGCCCGCACCGACGACCAGCAGGATGGTGAGGACGGCGAGGCCGATCGGCGCACGCTTCTCGACGATCGGGAAATCGGCCGGCAGCGCAACAGGGCGCTTGATCGGAACGGGGCCCGAGAGGTGATAGGCCGTCATGACCTTCTCGGGATCGAGGTCGACATGGACGGCGTAGGCGCGGAGGAAGGCCGGGATATAGGCAGCGCCCGGCAGCTTGTCGAAGCGACCTTCCTCGATGGCTTCGAGATGGCCGCGACGGATGCGCAGGCTCTTCTCGACGTCGGTCAGGGTGAGCCCGCGCGCCTCACGCTGGTCGCGCAGGAGCCGACCCACAGCGCGGCCCGGTGCGGCCTCGCGCTCGATCGCCCGCCAGTCAACCTGATCCGGCATTGATAGTCCCTGCTTGTCCCCTCACGTGGAGTTTTAGCAGAGGCCCATTGATAGGGCAAAAGCGATTCGACTTTTCGACGTTAAATTTCGATCGAGTGATCGGCGGCGAACAGGCGCAACGTCTCGCGCAAGGGGCGGTCCGGTTGTGTAAGCGCAGAGCTCATGAAACCAACCGCGTCATTGAGATCTAGCGAACGGATCATCGCCTTCACCGGCCCGATGGCGCCGGGTGACATGGAGAGCGTTCGAACGCCGATGGCGAGCAACGCCAGCGCCTCGACGGGACGGCCCGCCATCTCGCCGCAGACCGCGATGTCGACACCTGCGGGCCGCACCTTCTCGACTACAAAATGTAGCAGCCGGAGCAAGGCTGGGGACAAGCTGTCGTAGCGGCCGGCCAGCCGGCTATTGCCACGGTCGGCAGCGTAGAGGAACTGCAGCAGATCGTTGGTTCCCACGGAAATGAAATCGACATGAGGCAGCAGACTGTCGAGTTGCCAGGCCAGGGCCGGTACCTCGAACATAACGCCAACACGCAGCCGCTCGGGCACGGCCTGCCCGCGGCGCTTGGCACGTTCGAGCTCCAGGTCCAGAAGGCGCCGCGCGCTCAGCAGCTCCGCGACCTCGGCGATCATCGGGAACATCACCGACAGCGGCCGGCCATTCGCTGCCTGGATCAAGGCGCGTAGCTGGCGGCGCAGCATCGCCGGACGATCGAGGCCGATGCGGATCGCTCGCCACCCCATCGCGGGATTGTCATCGCCGAACGCGCCGACGTAGGGCAGGACCTTGTCTCCACCTACATCAAGCGTGCGAAAAGTCACCGGCTTGCCGTCAGCGAGATCGAGGACGCGGCCGTAGAGCCAAGCCTGCGCATCGACGTCGGGAAACTCCGAACGCACCATGAACGGAATCTCCGTCCGATAGAGGCCAACGCCATCGGCGCCCGTCTCGTCGAGGTGCTGCATGTCGATCAGCAAGCCGGCGTTCATGTTGAGCGAGATGCGGGCCTGATCGCGGGTGGCCGACGGGAAATCCCGCAACGCCATGTACTTCCGCCGCCGCTCGGCGCGCGCGTCGATCGCGGCATGCACGGTCTGCAGGATGTCCTCGGCAGGCCGCACCAGCACCTGCGCGTTGTCACCGTCGACGACGATCGGATCGCCCGCTTCGACGCGCGACAGCACGTCGGGCGCACGACCCACGACCGGGATGTCGAGCGCGCGCGCTACGATGGCGACGTGACTGAGCGCCGAGCCCTCCTCGAGCACGACGCCGCGCAACCGCGTGCGGTCGTAATCGAGTAGCTCCGCCGGCCCCATGTCGCGGGCGACGACGATCATGTCGTCGGGCAACGAGCTCGGGTCGGCGACAGCACGGCCGGTGAGGCGCAGCAGCAGCCGGTTGGTGAGATCCTGCAGATCGCTCAGCCGCTCGCGAATGTAAGGGTCGGTGGATTGACCGAGACGCGCACGCACGTCGTCGAAGGCGCGCTGCACGCCCGCCTCGGCAGTGAGGCCCGAGTCCACTGCCTCGCGTACGCGTTCGGCCCAGCCGCGATCGTCGACGAACATGCGGAAGGTCTCGAGGATTTCGCGCTGCTCGCCCGACTGCATGTCGTGGGCTTCGAGCATGCGGTCGACATCCTCTCGAACGCCGTGCAGCGCTTCCTGGAAGCGCTGCTGCTCCTGCGCGACGTCCTCGGCGACGACGCGCTGGATGACGATGCGCGGCTCGTGCAGCACGGCACGGCCGATCGAGACGCCGGAGGTGAGCTGCACGCCGTCGATGCGCAGCGGCAGCAACCCCAGCCCGTCGACCTGCTGGACCTCATTGGGGCTGACGATGTGACCCGCCGAGACCAGCTCCGCCAGCACCATCGCGATGGTCTGGAGCGTCTCGATCTCCTCCTCGTCGTACTGGCGGCGCGTGCGGTTCTGCACGACCAGCACGCCGAGCACGCGACCGGCACGCAGGATCGGCACGCCGGCAAGCGAGTGGTAGATCTCTTCGCCGGTCTCCGGCCTATAGGCGAACTGCGGATGGTGCTGAGCGTCGTCGAGCGCCAGTGGACGACCGTGGGCGGCGATGTCGCCGACCAGGCCTTCGCCGACCCGCAGGCGGGTGCGATGAACGGCCGAAGGATTGAGGCCTTGGGTGGCGAAGAGTTCCAACACCTCGCCGGCGCGCAGGAGGTAGATGGAGCAGACCTCCGCCACCATCTCGTTGGCGACGAGGCGCACGACCTCTCCGAGCGTGACTTCGACGG
>CAYRBQ010000096.1:0-9822 GCA_964422305.1 uncultured Reyranella sp.
TCGCCCACTCGATGTCCTTGCCGGCGACCAGCATCAGGTCGGCCATCTCGTCGATGATGACGACGATGAAGGGCAGCGGCGTAAGGTCGATCTCCTCGTCCTCGAAGACGGGCTTGCGCGTCTCGGGATCGATGCCGGTCTGTACCTTGCGGGTCAGCACGCCGCCCTTGCGCGCGGTCTCGGCGAGCTTCTCGTTGTAGCCCGCTATGTTGCGAACGGCGACCGAGCTCATGGCGCGGTAGCGGTCCTCCATCTCGCGCACCACCCACTTCAGCGCCACGATCGCCTTGCGCGGCTCGGTGACTACCGGAGTCAGCAGGTGCGGAATGTCCTGGTAGACGCTGAGCTCCAGCATCTTCGGATCGATCATTATGAAGCGGCACTTGTCCGGCGGCAGCCGGTAGAGCAGCGACAGGATCATGGTGTTGACCGCCACCGACTTGCCCGAGCCGGTGGTGCCGCCGATCAGCAGATGCGGCATGCGGGCGAGGTCGGCGATCACGGGATCGCCGCCGATGTCCTTGCCCAGCGCCAGCGGCAGGCCGAGCCGGTTGTCCTCGTAGTGACGCGTCGAGAGCAGCTCGCGCAGAAAGACGGTCTCGCGCCTGGCGTTGGGCAGCTCGATGCCGATCACGTTGCGGCCGGGCACGGTGGCGACACGGGCGCTGACCGCGCTCATCGAGCGGGCGATGTCGTCGGCCAGCCCGATCACGCGGCTCGACTTGGTGCCGGGCGCGGGCTCCAGCTCGTAGAGCGTAACCACGGGGCCGGGCCGCACCTTCACGATCTGGCCCTTGACGCCGAAATCGTCGAGCACCGTCTCAAGCAGGCGGGCATTCTGCTCCAGCGCCTCCTCGTCGATCTTGGGCTCGGCGCTGACCCGCGAGGGCAGCGACAGGATGTCGAGCGGCGGCAGCTTGTACTCGTTGCCCCCGAGGTCGAGCTCGCGCTGGCCTGCCTTGGCGGCACGCTTGCCCTGCGCCGCGGCCTGCTTGCGCGGCACGATCTTCACGGCGGACGCCCGCGCCGCCGCCTCGGCCTGCTCGACGTCCAGCGCGTCGTCGGGCGTGAAGGGGTTGTCGTCCTCGACCTCCCCGGTGTCGACGTCGGCCGGCGTCTCCTGCGGCAGCAGCTCGGCCTGCGGCTCGCGCAGGACCTCGGGCGGCGCCGGCGGCGGCATCGGGGCCGGCGCAACGAATGCCGCCGGTTGTGGCTGCGGGGCGCTCTCGAAGCCCGGCTCGATGCGGCCGCTGTCGCCCGCCGTGGCCGGAGTCGAGCGCCGCAGGGCACCGAAGCCGGTCAGCCGGCTGAACAGGCCGCGCTTGGGTTCAGGCTCAGCCTGATGGGCCAGGAAGGCCGGGGTCTGCGGCTCGAGAGGGACCGGCGCCTCGGGGATCTCGCCCGGCGCGCGCTCGAGCGGCGAATAGGGCGCATCGACCATCAGCGAATCGCGCGCCGGCAGCGGTGCGCCCTGCTCGGGGATGGACTGGTAGCCGGGCTGGAAGCGCGCCGGATCGTACTGGCTGGCGTCGATCTCGCCCGGTATCTCGGCATAGCCGATCGAGGGCGAGGGCAGGTCGTGCTCCTCCTCCACTCGCTGCGGCTTGCCACGCCACAGGCCGATCGCGGCCCGCACCGCCCACGCGAGGCCGAGGAACGGCGCGCGCAGGATGCGGAAGATCAGCGGCAGGTCGGTGCGATTCATGCCAAGCGCAGGCGCCATGGCGATGAAGGCGAGGGCCGCGCAAGCCGGCTCGATCAGGGTGAGCGCGCCGCCGCTCGAATGGGTCAGCACCATCTCGCGGAAGCGGCCGACCAGGGCGAGACCCACGAGGCCGCCGGGGCCGGCATGCGTCGCCGCACCGCCGACATCGCCCAGACCGACGCAGGCCACGCTCATCATCAGCAGCGCCAGCAGCAAGAGCGAGAGGCGGAGCCCGAAGAAGCCGAGATGGTGGGTGCGCACCATGCGCACCCCCCAGGTGATGAAGGCCACCGGCGCCAGGATGATGGCGAGACCGAAGGTCTGCAGCAGCAGGTCGGAGATGTAGGCGCCCGGCATGCCGAGCAGGTTGACCGGCGAGCGTGCCGTGGCGTGGTTCAGCGAGGGATCGCCGGGGCTGTAGGTGAACAGCGCCATCAGCAGCACCAGGCCGAAGCCCGCCGTGGCGATACCGACGATCTCCATCATGCGCCGGCGCAGGAAGTCGCGCCCGCCTTCCGGCAGGATCGACGTCTTGGGCTGCAACGCTGAAGATACGCTCAGCATGGCCATGGCGCTCAGGCGCTCCTTACAGGACGGCGGCGAGGCGCTGGAGCCCCTCGCGGGTGGTCTTCTCGTCGTGCACCAGCGCCACGCGGATGTAGCGGTGCGCGGTGTTGATTCCGTTGGTTTCGCGGCAGGCATAGGCGCCGGGCAGCACCTTGACGTGCGCCTCGCCCCACAGCCTGCGCGTGGCTTCCTCGCCGTCGCCGACGTCGAGCCACAGGAAAAACCCGCCGCCCGGCGTGTAGTACCCGAAGCGGTTGTGCAGGATCTGCTCGGCGACCTTGAAGTTCTTCTGGTACCAGTCGCGCGTCTGCAGCGGATGCGTCTCCTCGCGCCACAGCGCGGCCGAGGCCTTCTGGACGGCGAAGGGGATCTGCGGCCCGCCATAGGTGCGCCAGCGCAGGATCATGGCGATCAGCCTGGGATCGCCCGCGACGAAACCCGAGCGCAGGCCGGCCGCGTTCGAGCGCTTGCTGAGCGAATGGAACACCGCGAGGTTGCGGAACGGGTCCTTTCCGCCGGTTTCGTCGATCTCCAGCGCCGACTCGAGTGCACCCGGCGGCGGCGCGCCGGTGTAGATCTCGGCGTAGCACTCGTCGACCGCCAGCACCGTGTCGTGCTTGCGGCAGAGGCGGATCAGGTTCTGAAGATACTGCTTGCCCGCGATCGCGCCCTGCGGGTTGGCGGGCGAGCAGAGATAGACCACCGAGAGCCGCTTCCAGGTCGCCTCGTCGAGCGCCTCGTAGTCGGGCAGGAAGCCGTTGGACTGCGGCGCGTTGACCAGCAGCGGCTCGGCCCCGGAGAGCACTGCGCCGCCGAGATAGGCCTGGTAGAATGGATTGGGCAGCGCGACGATCGGCTTGCCCCCGCCCTTCTCCTGCGGCGTCGCCACCGTCGAGATGATGTAGACGCCTTCCTTGCTGCCGGCCGTCGGATGGACGTGGCGGTCGGGATCGAGCAGGCCCTTGGGCAGCCTGTAGCGCCGGGCCAGCCACTCGCAGATCGCGAGGTTGAGGTCGGGCAGGCCCTGGTTGGGCGGGTAGCGGTTCCAGCCGTCGATCTCGTCGTTGACGATCTGGCGCGCGAAGGCGGGCATCGCCCCCTGCGGCTCGCCGACCGACATGTTGATCATCGAGAGATGCTGCGGCGGCGCGATCGGGGCGATCAGGGCGGCCAACCGCGCGAACGGAAAATCGGTCAGCGTCTCGGTAAGCCGCGGGTTGAACATTCTTTTCGTTCCAGTGGCCCGGGAAGGGCCGACGCAAAGCAACGGCGCCGCCCGGGAATGGCCCGGACGGCCTAATTGATACCCATTCTATGAAACAAATTAGCCAATAACAACAATGGAATAGCGCCGTTTCTTGAGATGGCGCCTCTTGACTTCGGCTATTGGACCCTCTCCCCGTGAAGGGCGGTATCAAGGCCCTCGGTCTCCTCGTCCTTGGTGACCCTGAGCCCGATCGCCACATCGACGATCTTCAGGATGATCCACGTCGCGACGGCGCAGAATACGCCGATCGCCACCACGCCGTAGAGCTGCGTCAGGATCTGCCCGCCGTTACCGTCGACCAGGCCGACGGCTTGGCCCTTGGCCACGTCGTTGATCGCCTTGGTGGCGAACACGCCGACCAGGAGCGAGCCCAGGATGCCGCCGACGCCGTGCACGCCGAACACGTCGAGCGAATCGTCGTAGCCCAGCCGGTTCTTGAGGATCACCGAGGCCCAGTAGCAGACGGCGCCGGCCAGGACACCGATCACCATCGCCGCCCACGGCTCGACATAGCCCGCCGCCGGCGTGATGGTGCCCAGTCCCGCCACCGCACCGGTCAGGATGCCGAGCACCGAGGGTTTGCCGCGGGCCGCCCATTCGATCGCCATCCAGACCAGCGCCGCGACCGCCGCGGCGATGTGAGTGTTGAGCATGGCGCTGCCCGCCAGCTCGCCCGAGGCGAGTGCGGAGCCTGCGTTGAAGCCGAACCAGCCGACCCACAGCAGCGAGGTGCCGATCAGGGTGAGCACGAGGTTGTGCGGCGCCATGTACTCCTGGCCGTAGCCCTGGCGCTTGCCGATCACGACGCAGCATACCAGCGCGGCGATGCCGGCGTTGAGATGGACGACCAGGCCGCCCGCGAAGTCGAGCACGCCGGCTGCACCCAGGAAGCCGCCGCCCCACACCCAATGCGCCACCGGCACGTAGACGAAGAGCAGCCACAGGCCCATGAACCACATCATCGCCGAGAACTTCATGCGTACGGCGAAGGCGCCGGCGATGATGGCCGGCGTGATGACGGCGAAGGTCGCCTGGTACATCAGGAAGACGTTCTCGGGCACCGTCTTGGCGAGGTCGTGGACGCTGCCCAGCAGTCCCTTGCCGAAGGCGCGCGAGAGCGAGCCCAGCACGCCGTTCAACGCGCCGCCGTCGGTGAAGGCCAGCGAGTAGCCGATCATGAACCACAGCACCGTCACCAGCGCAGCGACCGCGAAGGCCTGCACGGCGGTGGCCAGCACGTTCTTCTTGCGCACCATGCCGGCATAGAAGAGCGCCAGGCCCGGGATGTTCATCATCAGCACCAGCACCGTGGCCATCAGCAGCCAGGCGGTGTCGCCGGTGTCGATCTGGGGCTTGTCGGCCGCCATGGCGGCCGGAACGAACGCAAACGCGCACGCCAGAGGCGCGCCGAAGCGCATCACCGTCTTGAGCATTTTTCCCCCGTGTCTTGTCTTGTTGCTTGCCGTGTCGTCGTCTTGCTTGGTCTTTGTTCTCGTCGTCTCTTAGAGTGCGTTGGAGCCCGATTCGCCGGTGCGGATGCGCACCGCCTGCTCGACCTGGGTGACGAAGATCTTGCCGTCGCCGATCTTGCCGGTGTGCGCAGCCTTCTGGATGGCCTCGATGGCACGCTCGACCTGGGTGTCGTCGACCACGATCTCGATCTTCACCTTGGGCAGGAAGCTCACGAGATATTCGGCGCCGCGATAGATCTCGGTCTGGCCCTTCTGGCGGCCGAAGCCCTTGACCTCGCTCACCGTCAGGCCCGACACGCCGACGCCGGTCAGCGCATCGCGCACCTCGTCGAGCTTGAACGGCTTGATGATCGCGGACACGAGTTTCATCTGCTTCCCCTCCTGCCTTTGCGGCTTTCGGGCACAGACTGGCGTTTCGTCCGGTCGGCGTCAAACCGCGGAAATACGACAAAGAAAAAGGCCCGGCGATAGACTCGCCGGGCCCCAGGTGATCCGCCGCGACACGGAAGCGGCGGACGAGAGGGAACCAGGAGGAGAGGGGTTCCCGAGCTCGAGGTGAGACGAGTTAGTGGATCGTCTCGCCGTGCAGGTTGATGTCGAGGCCCTCGATCTCCTCCTCGGTCGTGACGCGCAGCCCGATCAGGGCGTCGACGATCTTGAGGATGATGAAGGTGGCGATCGCGCACCAGGCAATGCAGACCAGGGTGCCCCAGAGCTGGGTCAGGACCTGGCCGGCATTGCCGTCGATCAGGCCCTTCTTGCCCTCGCCCGCGATCACCTCGATCGCGAACACGCCGGTCAAGATGGCGCCGACGAAGCCGCCGATGCCGTGCACGCCGAACGCGTCGAGCGAGTCGTCGTAGCCCATCGCCTTCTTGAGGCCGGTGGCGCCCCAGAAGCAGACCAGCCCGGCGACCAGACCGATCACCAGCGAGCCCATCGGGTTGACGTAGCCCGAGGCCGGGGTAATGGCGACGAGGCCCGCGACTGCGCCCGAGATGATGCCGAGGACCGACGGCTTGCCGCGCGTCACCCACTCCGCGAACATCCAGGCGAGCGCCGCGGCCGCCGTGGCGAACTGCGTCACCGCCATCGCCATCCCGGCGTTCGGGCTGGCGCCGACGGCGGAGCCGGCGTTGAAGCCGAACCAGCCGACCCACAGCAGGGAGGCGCCGATCACCGAGTAGACCAGGTTGAACGGCGCCATGTTCTCCGTGCCGTAGCCCTTGCGCTTGCCCAGCACGAGGGCACAGACGAGGCCCGCGACACCGGCATTGACGTGCACGACCGTGCCGCCCGCGAAGTCGAGAACGCCCCAGTCGCCGAGGAAGCCGCCGCCCCACACCCAGTGGGCGATCGGCGCATAGACCACCAGCGACCAGATCGCCATGAACCACATCATCGCCGAGAACTTCATGCGCTCGGCGAAGGCACCGGCGATCAGCGCCGGCGTGATGATGGCGAAGGTGAGCTGAAAGCACATGAAGACGGTCTCGGGGATCGTCTTGGCGAGGTCGTGCACGCCGTCGAGCGTGAGGCCCGCCATGAAGATACGGCTTAGGCCGCCGATGATCGTGCTGCCCGAGGTGAAGGCGAGGCTGTAGCCGACGATCAGCCACAGCACCGAGATCAGGCATGTGACGGCGAAGCTCTGCATCACCGTGGCGAGCACGTTCTTCTTGCGCACCATGCCGCCGTAGAACAGCGCGAGGCCCGGGATGGTCATCATCAGCACGAGCGCCGTCGAGGTCAGCATCCAGGCGGTGTCGCCGGTGTCGAGCTTGGGCGCCGCCGCCGGGGCGGGCGTCGCCGCGGCCTGGGCCAGTGCCAGGGCCGGCAGCAGCAGCGCGCCCGCGGCGGCCCCCGCGCCCGCAAGCAGCGAATTGGTCTTGAACTTCATCTTTGTCCCCTCGGATCTTGAGTTGGTTGGGCTGGTTTGGATCACAGCGCCTCGGCGCCGGACTCGCCGGTGCGGATGCGGATGGCCTGCTCGACGGAGAGCACGAACACCTTGCCGTCGCCGATCTTGCCGGTGCCGGCCGCCTTGCGGATCGTCTCGACGGCGCGCTCGACCATGCTGTCGTCGATCACGACCTCGATCTTGACCTTGGGCAGGAAGCTCACCGCGTACTCGGCGCCACGGTAGATCTCGGTCTGACCCTTCTGGCGGCCGAAACCCTTCACTTCGCTGACCGTCAGGCCCTGGATGCCGAGCGACGTCAACGCGTCGCGAACCTCGTCCAGCTTGAACGGCTTGAAGATTGCCATGACCATTTTCATTTGCGCCTGTCCTCCACCGCGGGCGGGAGCCCGCCTCAAACACGGGCGAACTCGCCCCCAAAGCTCACGAGGAGGTGAGCAAGCTTTGTGCCAACGGCTTGTGAAATGACGGGCGCGGCTTGGCACGGCCCTTGTAGGGGAGGGGGCGGAATGAAGCTTTCAAGCGTCGGGGGTGGTCGTGCTGCTTAAAAAAATCGCCATATTGACCGTTGCGTTGGTTTCAATTTGTGCAATCGGCAACACTGCCTACGCCCAAGGCACACCAAATCCGCAGACGCCCGATGCGGTCCCTGAGAAAGAGACCTGGAAGGCACCGTTCGGCGGGACTTTCACGGCGGGCTTCGCGGTGCTGAACGAGTACTCCTACCGCGGCATCTCCCAGACCCAGCGACAGGTCGCCGTCCAGGCCGCCTTCGGCTACGAGACACCCACCGTCTCCGAGAAGATCCCCCTCTCGGCCTATGTCGGCGCCTGGGGCTCAAACGTCGACTTCCCCAACACCGGCACCAGCCCCGAGATCGACCTGCTCGCCGGCTTCCGCCTCAAGGCCTTCGACGACAAGTTCACCGCCGACCTCGGATACATCCGCTACAACTATCTCGGAACCCCCTCCTCCCTCTTCTACGACTTCAACGAGTTCGGCCTCGTCCTCGGCTACGACTTCGGCGTCGCCCAGCTCCAGGGCGCCGTCCGATACAGCCCCAACTTCTTCGCCAACTCCGGCATCGCCTGGTACAAGTGGGGCCAGATCACCGTTCCGCTCTCCTTCATCAAGGTCAACGAGAACGTCTCGATGAAGGCCTTCGGCAACCTCGGCAACCAGTACGTCGAGCGCTTCACGAACTACGGCATCCCCAACGACAACTACTGGGACTGGCAGGCCGGCATCGTCCTCTCCGTCTACGGCTTCGACCTCTCCGCCGCCTACACGGGCACCAACCTTTCCGTCCAGGACTGCCTCGGCACACAGAACTGCGCCTCACGCGTCATCGTCGGTATCGCAAAGGCGTTCTAGCCGCATTGCGGGCAGCGGGAGCCGCTGCCATCTAGGAGGGATGGAACGCCCTCCTTTCGATCTCGCTGTGGTCGGCGCCGGCCTGAACGGCAGCCTGCTCGCCGTCGCCGCCGCTGCGGCCGGGCTCGAAACGGCCCTGATCGACCGCATGCCGCTGTCGGCGCTCGCCGAAGCCGGCTTCGACGGCCGCACCACGGCGGTCGCCTACACCAGCCAGCGCCTGTTCGCCGCCCTCGGCCTGTGGGACGAGCTCGTCCCGCACGCCGAGCCGATCCGCGACATCCGCATCTCCGACGCCGGTCACGACGGCCGCGCCAGCCCACTTTTCCTGCATTTCGATCACCGCGAAGCCGCCGATGAAGGCAGCGAACCCGCGCCGATGGGCTGGATCGTCGAGAACCGCTTCCTGCGCGCGGCCCTGTTGCGCCGTCTCGAGACGTCGCCCCGCGTCGAGCTGGTCTCGCCCGACGAGGTGACGGACACGGAGCGCACGCTCGACCGCGCGACGCTCGCCCTGAAGAGCGGCCGACGCATCGCCACCCGCCTGATCGCCTCGGCCGAAGGACGGCTCGGCGCGATGCGCGAGGAGGCCGGGATCGGCGCCCAGAGCTGGTCCTACGGCCAGATCGCCATCGTGCTGGTGGCCCATCACGAGCGTCCACATCGCGGCGTGGCGCAGGAGAGATTCCTGCCCGGCGGCCCGTTCGCCATCCTGCCCATGACCGACGGTCCGGACGGCAGCCATCGCTCCTCGATCGTGTGGACGGAGCGCACCGACATCGCCCGCCGGTTGCTCGAGCTCGACGATGCGCGTTTCCAGGCAGAGTTCGCGCGCCGCTTCGGCGACCATCTCGGGCGGGTCGGCGCGAGAGGCCAGCGCTGGTCCTATCCGCTGCGGCTCGTGCACGCCCACCGCTACGTCGACACGCGGCTGGTGCTGGTGGGCGACGCCGCGCACGGCATCCACCCGATCGCGGGCCAGGGCTACAATCTCGGCGTGCGCGACATCGCGGCCCTCGTCGAGGTGCTGGTCGATGCGCGCCGGCTCGGCCTCGACGTCGGCGCCGCCGACACGCTGGAGCGCTATGCGCAATGGCGCCGCACTGACAATTTCTCGATGGTCGCCTCGACCGACCTGCTGACCTGGCTGTTCTCCAACGACGTCAAGCCGCTCCGGCTGGCGCGCGACATCGGCCTCGCCGCGGTCAACCGCGTGCCGCCGCTGCGCCGCTTCTTCGTCCGCCATGCGATGGGCCTGGTCGGCGACCTGCCCAAGCTGCTCCGCAGCCAGAGACCCTAGGGGGTCGTCAGCCCGCGGAAGTCGGGCGAGGCGATCAGCTTCTGCAGCGCGTTCTGCACCGCCGGAAAGTAGGCGTCGGCCACCTTCTTGCAGGCGGTGACGGCGGCAAAGGCTCCGTCGAACTTGTACTCCTCCTGCACCGTGACCGAGCGGCCGTTGGACGAGCGCACCGTAAGTGTCAGGTTCCACCACGCCACGGTCGATGAGAAGGCGAGA
>CAYRBQ010000097.1:0-9765 GCA_964422305.1 uncultured Reyranella sp.
CCTGGCTCTCCAGTTCGACGACAAGGTCACCTGGTACCTGATCGCTCTGGGCGTCTGGGCGGGCGGCCTGGTGATCTGGCACATGGTCGACCGCAGCATGGCGCGCTATGCGCTGGAGGCGATCTCGGAGGACGAGGACGCCGCCGCGGCAGCGGGCGTCAATGTCACCTTCGAGAAGCTCCGGATCACCGTCATCAGCGCCCTGATGACGGCGCTGGCCGGTGCGCTCTACTGCCAGTACCAGATGTTCATCTCGCCCGACACGGTGAGCGGCATCGCAGTCTCGCTGCAGATGGTGTTCGCGGCGGTGGTGGGCGGCATCTACGTGGCCCTGGGGCCGACCGTCGGGGCCATCATCACCATCCTGTTGGCCGAGATCTTGCGTATCGGCTTCGGTACCAAGGCGGTGGGCTGGGACAATCTGGTCTACGGCGTCCTGCTGATCCTGTTCATCATCTTTCTTCCGAAGGGCATCCTTGGCAGCTTGCTTGCGCGCCTGAAGTCACCTACCAAGCCTTAGGGATGGATGAGTTCGATTTCGTCGTCGTTGGGGCAGGCTCCTCGGGCGGTCCGATCGTCGACCGCTTGACGGCAGGCGGGCGCTATTCGGTGCTGCTGCTCGAGGCGGGACCGGATGCGACCAGGCGATGGCTCGATATCCCGCTCGGCTTCGCCAAGACGTTCCTCGATCCGACCGTCAACTGGAAGTTCGTCACCGAACCGGAAGAGCAGCTCGCCGGCCGCCGGATCTACTGGCCGCGCGGCAAGGTCGTGGGTGGCTCCAGCGCGATCAACGGTATGGTCTATATCAGGGGCCTGCCATCCGACTACGACGCCTGGCGACAGATGGGCAACGAGGGCTGGTCTTTCGACGACTGCCTGCCCTATTTCCGGCGGCTCGAGGGGCATGTCGATGGCGCCGACGAGCTTCGTGGCGGCGACGGCCCGGTCAAGATCACCCAGGCCGAGTATCGCAACGAGCTGGGGGAGACCTTCCTCGCGGCCTGCGCCGAGGTCGGCCTGAGCGAGGTTGCCGATTTCCACAGCCAGCCCGACGGTGCCTCCTACTACCACGCCACGATCTGCGACGGGCGGCGCGTGTCGACCGACCGGGCCTACATCCGCCAGGCGCGCACCCGGGCGAACTGCAAGCTCGTGACCAACGCGCTGGCGGAGCGCGTCCTCGTCGAGGAGGGGCGTGCGACCGGCGTCGCTTATCGCGTCGGCGGCGCCACCCGGACCGCCAAGGCCCGCCGCGAGGTCATCCTGTGCGCCGGCACGATCGGCTCGCCGCAGCTCCTGCAGCTCTCCGGCCTCGGTCCGGGCGCGCTGCTGCAGGACCTCGGCATTCCCGTCGTGCGTGACATGCCGGGCGTCGGCGAGAACCTGCAGGACCACTACGGCGTGCGCTCGACCTACCGGACCTGGTGGCGACTGACGGTCAACGACGACATCAACTTCCTGCATCGCCGGCTGAGCGCCGCCCTGGAGTATGCCCTGCTGCGCACCGGTCCATTGACCGCCTCGCCGGCCTTCGCCGGCGCCCTGGTGCGCCTGATGCCGCAGTCGCAGGAGCCCGACACGCAGATCCACTTCTTCCCCTGGTCGACCGACCGCATGGACAAGGGCCCCCACCGGTTCTCGGGCTTCAGCATGCTGGCCAACCAGTCGCGCCCCGAGAGCCGCGGGCACGTGCGCGCCGTCTCGCCCGATCCGGCGGCGTCGCCGTCGATCGTGGCCAACTACCTGTCGACCGAGACCGATCGGCAGGCAAGCGTCGCGGCTGCCCGGTTCGTCCGGCTGCTGGCGCGCACCACCGCCCTCGGCCGCCTCATCACCGAGGAAATCCTGCCCGGCGTCGAGGTCTGGAACGACGAGGACTTCCTCGAGTATTCGCGCAAGGAGGGCCAGTCGGCCTACCACCCGGTCGGCACCTGCCGCATGGGCCGCGATCCCGGCGCCGTCGTCGATCCGCAGCTCAAGGTGCACGGCGTGTCGGGCCTGCGCGTGGTCGATGCCTCGATCATGCCGACCCTGATCTCGACCAACACCAACGCCGCCTGCATGATGATCGGCGAGAAGGCCGCCGACATGATCCTGTCCAACGCGCGGGCGGCCTAGAGTCGATCCTTCGAGGAGAGCGCGGCGATGGCGAGCGGCTGCTCGCGGCCGCGCACCGAGAGGACGGGCAGCTTCTCGACGACGATGCCGGCCGGCGGGGTGGCGATCGCCAGCAGATCCTCCGACACCAGCACGTCATGGCCCGCTTCCTTGGCGGCTTCGAGCAGCCGCGCCGCCACGTTCAGCGTGTCGCCGACATGCGCGATCTCGCGGCGCATGTCGCCGATCTCGCCGGTGACGATCTCGCCGCAGTGAAGCGAAGCGCGGAACTCAGGCACGACTCCGAAACGCGCGCGGTACTTGCCGGCATTGGCGGCGATCAGGTCGCGCGCGACGAACGGGCAGGCAAGGCAGTCGCCGCCGGCCAGCGCGTCGCTGGCCGGCCAGGTGAGGATCGCCTCGTCGCCGACATACTTGTGGATGTCGCCATCGCATTCGAGGGCGGCCTCGGTGATGTCGCGGAAGAAGTCGTTCAGCAAGGCGTGGAAGCGGAGCGCACCCAACCGCTCGGCGAGCGTCGTCGATCCCTTCATGTCTATCAACAGAAAGACACGCTGCTCGGCGTGCGGTCGTACGTAGCGGCCGGTGACCAGGCTTTTCAGGGTGCCGTAACCCAGCAGGCGGCCCATTTCGATCACCAGGTTGGCCGAGAGCGACATCGCCGTGGCGAAGATCAGCGAGAGGCCGAACGTGTCCTCGGAGGGCGATTCGTCGGTGAAGCCCATCAGGACGGGCGCCAGAAGGAGGCCGCCCAGGATGACGGCGGCGTAGAACAGGACCTTCAGGCCGAGATAGGCGAGCAGCGGCAGGCGCCGTAGCCGCCGCAGCGGCTCGGGCCGCGAACCCATGAGCTCGAAAAGCAGGATCGGCGTGGCGATCAGCAGCGAATTGACGACGCCGGAGATCAGGGCCTGCGCGGTCGTCCGTTCCGGCGGCGCGACGGTGTAGCCGAACCAGGCACTGACGACGGCGGCCAGCGCACTCATGATCAGGAAGATCCGCCATTCGCGGCGGTGGCGCCGCGAGAGCCTCACTTGGCGGCGCGGTCCAGCGCGCGCTTGAACGTCGCGTGATCGACATTGCCGCCGGAGCAGACCACCGCGACGGCGCGGCCCCTGACCGGCAGCTTGCCCGTCAGCGCGGCGGCCAGTGCCACGGCGCCGCCCGGCTCGAGCACCAGCTTGAACTCGCGGAAGGCGAGCTCCATGGCGTCGAGCACTTCGTCATCGCTGACGACGAGGCCCGGCCCCAGCACCTGTTGCGCCAGCGGAAAGGTGACGTCGCCCGGCGTCGGTGCCAACAGCGCGTCGCAGATCGAGCCGGAGAGCTTCTCGTTCGTCTCCTTCTTGCCGCTCGCGAGCGAGCGCGCGAGGTCGTCGAAGCCCGCGGGCTCGCCGGCATGCACGGTGGTGGTGGGCGAGAGCCCCTTGACGCCCAGCGCCACGCCGGTCGCCAGCCCGCCGCCCGAGCAGGGCGCGGCCACCGCGTCGAGCGTGACGCCCAGCGCCCTGGCCTGCTCGGCGATCTCGAGCCCGGCCGTGCCCTGGCCGGTCAGGATCCAGGGATGATCGTAAGGCGGCACGATCGTCGCTCCGGTCTTTCGCGCGATGCCGGTGCCGATCTCCTCGCGGCTGTCCTTCACCCTGTCGTAGAGCACGACCTCCGCGCCGCTCGCGCGCGTGTTGGCGACCTTGAGCGCGGGCGCATCGGCCGGCATCACGATGGTTGTCTTCACACCGAGCAGCCGGCCCGCCTCGGCGAGCCCCTGCGCGTGATTGCCCGACGACCAGCCGACCGCGCCTTTCCTGCGGTCGGCCTCGCTCATCGAGGCCAGGAAATTGTAGGCGCCGCGCAGCTTGAACGAGCCGGTGCGCTGCAGGCACTCGGCCTTGAGGAAGAGGCGGCCGCCCAGCCGGTCGTTGACGCGCTGGTTCTCGAGCAGCGGCGTGCGGAGCGTCACGCCTTCGAGGCGGCGGGCGGCAGCTTGAACGTCCGAAAAGGTCGGCAGCGAAGACATCAGGAAACACCGAGCAGGGCGGGAAGCTGGGACAGGTCGCGGACCTCGGCGGCGAGCTTGCCGGGCAGGTTGTCGTCGGGGGCACCGGCGCGGTTCACCCAGACGGTGCGGAAGCCGAAATGCGCCGCCCCATGCGCGTCCCAGCAATTGGAGGAGAGAAAGCAGACGGTTTCGGGGAGCACGTTGCAGCTCTTGCCGACCAGTTCGTAGATCATCGGATCGGGCTTGAAGACGCGCGCCGCGTCGACGCTCAAGACGACCTCGAAATGGCCGGCCAGGCCCGACGCTGCGACCATCGGGTCGAGCATCTCTGGATTGCCGTTGGAGAGAATCGCCATGCGAAGCCCGGCGCGCTTCAGCCGCGCGAGCGTCTCGGGCACCTCCGCGAACGGTGCCAGCGCCAGGTAGGCGCCCATCAGCTTCTCGCGCACCGACGCATCGTCGATCCCGTGTGCGGCGAGGCAGTGGTCGAGCGCCTCACCGGTCACCTGCCAGAACTTCGCATAGGCGCCCATGCCGTTGCGCAGCCAGGTGTACTGGATCTGCTTCTGCCGCCACAGCTCGGACAGCGCATCCGCGGAAGGACCGATCGCAGCGCGATGGCGCGCCACCGCCGAGTTGAAGTCGAACAGTGTGCCGTAGGCGTCGAAGACGCAGATCTCGATGCCGGGAAGGGCCGCCATCAATAGCTCCGTTCATTTGATCGGCGTGGGCTCAGACCGTAGGCTAACTGGCATGTTCGTCGCCATCGTTCAAATCCCCATGAGCAAGCGCCCGCGCGATGCCGCCGTCGAGGCGGCGCGCAAATCGGCGCCGACCTACACCGCACTGGGGGCCAAGGGCCTCCTGAAGAAGTACTACCTCAACGGCGAGGCCGGCGGCGGCGGGGTCTATCTCTGGGAATCGGAGGCGGCGGCCCGCGCCTGGTATACGCCCGCGTGGGAGAAGCGCATGGAGGCCGCGTTCGGCGCGAAACCGACCGTGACCTATTACGACAACCACGTCGTCGTGGACAACGAGGCGGGCAAGGTCCGCGTAGAGGGAGAAGGTTGAGATGGAGAAGCGTCGCCTCGGTCGGACGGGTTTGCATGTCTCGGTGCTGGGCTACGGCGCCGGTGCCGTGGGCGGTCTCTTCACCAGGGGCGAGGCCCGCGAGCAGGAACGCGCGGTGGCGCGGGCCATCGAGGCCGGCATCAACTATTTCGATACGGCGGCGCGCTACGGCGACGGCGAATCGGAGAAGAACCTGGGCCGCGTGCTGAAGGCGCTGAAGGCCGACGTGGTGGTCGGCACCAAGTTCCGCCTGCGTGCCCAGGACCGCGGCAACGTCGCCGCCTTCATCGCGCAGTCGACCGAGGAGAGCCTGAAGCGCATGGGTCGTGACCATGTCGACCTGCTGCAGCTCCACAATCCGCTGACCGCCAGGGACGGCGGCGACAACCTCGACGTCGAGATCGCGCTCGCCGAGGTGGCGCCCGCGCTGGAGAAGCTGCGCAAGCAGGGCAAGACGCGCTTCATCGGCTTCTCGGGCGTCGGCGAGCCGGCTGCCCTTCTGAAGGCCGTCGACTCCAAGCTCTTCGACACGGTGCAGGTGGTCTACAACGCGCTGAACCCCAGCGCCGGCGGGCCGATGCCCCAGGGGGCGCCCGGCCTCGACTACGGCCGCCTGCTCGAGCGCGCGAAGGCCGTCGACATGGGCACCATCGTGATCCGCGCCCTGGCGGCGGGCGCGCTCTCGGGCACCGCCGACCGCCATCCGCTGGCCCAGCAGCAGGTGCCGCCGATCGGCTCGGCGCCGGACTTCGCAGGCGACGTCGCGCGCGCCCAGAAACTCGCGCCGGTGGCCAAGGAGGCGGGCATCGCCACGCTCACCGAGCTCGGCGAGCGCTTCGTGATCTCGCACCCCGCCGTCTCGACCATGCTGGTCGGCTACTCGACCCTCGGCCATCTCGAAGAGGCGATCGCGGCGGTGAACAAGGGGCCGTTGCCGGCGGCGGTGCTGCAGAGGATCGCGTTCTAGCCCGGCGGCGGCAGCTCGTACTTCTTGTCGCGCAGCAGTTTCTCAATCGTGGCGATGCCCTCGCCGTAGTTGCCGCGATCGCAGTCGACCTCGGCGCCGATGCGCTTGGTGTTGCGGTGGCCGTCGGAATGTTCGCGGCGGCTGTTGGTGTAGTAGTCGAAGAAGTCGATGAGCTGTTGGCAGCGCGCCTTGGGCGACTGTGGCGCGTCGGCGGAGGCCGGCGTGCTCAAGGCGAGCAGAGCGCAGAAGGCGACGAGAAGGGCAAGCGGCCGAAACACAGCGCGTATGCAACGTGGCCGCCGGAACGATGTTCCTGCGCGCAGCGGTCGCAGCCTCAGGACCGGCCGAGCGCCGGCGGCACGGTGCGGAAGGGGCCGTTCAGCCGGTCGCGATAAACGACGACGCTCCCCATGATGCGCTGCACGTAGTCGCGTGTCTCACGGAACGGGATCATCTCGATCCAGTCGACCATGTCGATCTTGCCGGCCCGCGGATCGCCGATCGTCTTCAGCCAGCCGGCGACCCGGTTGGGGCCGGCATTGTAGCCGGCGAGCGCCAGCTCGTAGGAGCCGCCGAACCGCTGCAACATCTCGGCGAGATACTGGCTGCCGAGCTGGACGTTGTAGGCGGGATCGCGCGTCAGCTTCTCCTGCACGAACGGCACGTTGAGCTTGCCCGCGACGTCGCGCGCGGTGCCGGGCAGGAGCTGCATCAGGCCGAGCGCGCCCGAGGTCGAGACCGCCGAGGCGTTGAAGGCGCTCTCCTGGCGGGTGAGCGCGAGCGCGAGCGCGCGTTCGATCGAGCCGGTGCCGCCGAGATCGACGACCGGGAAGGCGGTATCGAACAGGGTGACGCCGTTCTGCGAGGCGCGGCCTGCGATGGTGAGGGCGACGTCGGGGCGCCTGAGCTCGATCGCGAGCTGCGCCAGCAGGGCGGTCTCGCCGGGCGCCGTGACATGGCGCGCGAGCTGCAGGAGAAAAGGCCGGGCGCGCTCGTAGTCGCCGGACTGGCCGAGATAGCGCGCCACGGTGACGAGTTCGCGCCCGCCCATCGACTTGCGATCGGCGTCGTTCGCCACCGGATCGACCGGCAGCTTGCTGCCGGCGTTGGGCACCTTACGGGCCGCGAGCTGGCCGTAGTAGGTCTGGCCGTAGCCGGCGGCCCGTGTGTACCAGTCGGTCGCCTCCTTGGACCGGCCAGACGCCTCATAGGCCCGCGCGAGCCAGTAGGCGCCGCGGCTCTTCGAGATGTCGGTCACGACGCCGTCGTGCAATGTCTGGAAGTGCTTCAGAGCATCCGCCGGCTTCTTGAGATGGCGCAGCGCGATCCAGCCCGCGAGGAACTCGGCCTCGGCGAAGGCGACGCCCTTCGTGAGCCCGTGACCCGCGACCACGGCATAGGCCTCGGCGGGCTTGCCGGCGCCCAACAGCTCGCGCGCGACGAGGTCGCGCTCGGTCCACCAGGCGTCGGACTGGGGCGCGCCCGGACCGGTCAGCATCGACTTCGCCTCCTCGATGCTGCCGGTGCGGCGCAGCCACTGCGCACGCTCGAGCTTGATCGCGGGCTCGTTGAGCTTCGCGGCCGAGACGCCGCGGATCACGGTCGGCGCGTCGGCGGCGCGGGTCGCCATGGCCAGCCGTGCATTGGCGACCGGCTGATAGTCGGGCGGCAGCTTGGCGACGAGGTCGCGCGCCACCTGCGGCCGGCCGCTGCGCAGGATGCGGTCGAAACGCGCGACGTGGTCCTGCGGGGTCAGGAGATGGCCGTAGCGATTGAGGAAATCGTTCTCGTCGCTGTTGCGCAGGGTGGCGTTGTGCCAGGTATCGCGCGCGAACCTGGCGACGTCGTTGGGGGCGGCGGCCTGCGCCGCCTCGAGACGGCGCATGTGGCCGGTGCTGGTGAGCGGCGGGAAGGCGGTGAAGTAGCGGACCACGTCGGCGGCCGGCGTCTCTACCCCGATGCGATCCTCGGCCTGGCGACGCAGCACCTCGGGCTCGGGCCAGTCGGGTTGCTCGCGCAGGAAGCGCCAGGTCGTGGCGAAGTCGGCCTCGCCCTTGGGCGCGGTCCGCAGGATCGCCCAGGCGATGTAGCGGTCGAGCAGCGTGTTGCGGAAGTTCGCGACCGCCGCGCGCGCGTCGGCCCACCGGCTTTCGTCGACGGCCTTGATGCCGGCGGCGAGGGCCGCAGCCTCGCCGGGGCTCAGCGGCTTGGCCGACTGGATCGCCTGTACCACGTCGCTCGGCGAGGACAGGGGGGCGGTGCCGCTGTCCTGCACGATCGGCTGCTGCGGCGTGGCGGCCGGGGCGTTGGGAGATGTCGGTGCCGGCGCGGCTGCTGCCGGTCGTTGCGCGCCGTTGGGCACGCGGCGCACGCCGGTATCCGGGGTGCCGGCGGCCGGCTGGTCGCCGCTTTGCCCGCGCAGAATGGTGACGCCGCCTTGCTGTGCGGACACCGGGCCGGCGACGAGCGGGACGGCGAGCAGGGCGGCGGCCAGGATGAGGGGGTGTTTCTTGTTCTTCACGCTAGGAATCGTATGCAGGCTTATGCGGCATCACAATGGCAAGTTGCTCACCTTGCCGGGGCATAACCCGGGCCCTAGACTGGATTCTTAAAGGGAAATCGGAGGAAGCCATGTTCACCGGGTCGCTCGTCGCGCTCATCACCCCGTTCAAGAACGGTTCGGTCGACGAGAAGGGCTTCGAGAAATTCGTGGCCTGGCAGATCAAGGAAGGCACCGACGGCCTCGTGCCGTGCGGCACCACCGGCGAGTCGCCGACGCTCTCCATGGAGGAGCACAAGCGCGTCATCGACATCTGCATCGGCGCGGCCAAGGGCTCGGGCGTCCCCGTGATCGCCGGCACCGGCTCCAACTCGACCGCCGAGGCGATCGAACTGACCCAGCACGCCAAGAAGGCCGGCGCCGACGCCGCCATGCTGGTCGTGCCCTACTACAACAAGCCGACCCAGGAAGGCCTGTTCCAGCACTTCAAGGCCGTCGCCGAGGCCGTCGACATCCCGATCCTGCTCTACAACGTGCCGCCGCGCACCGGCGGCGACATGCAGGTCGAGACCGTGATCCGCCTCAGCCAGGTCAAGAACATCGTCGGCATCAAGGACGCGAGCTACGACATGGCGCGCCCGACGCTCACCAGGCTCAAGGCCAAGAAGGGCTTCGTCCAGCTCTCGGGCGAGGATGCGAGCGCGCTGGGCTTCCTGGCGCAGGGCGGCGACGGCTGCATCTCGGTCACGGCCAACGTGGCGCCGCGGCTCTGCGGCGACATGCACGACGCCTGGAAGAAGCGCGACCTCGACAAGGCGTTCGAGCTGCAGGACCGGCTGATGCCGCTGCACAAAGCGATGTTCTGCGAGACCAGCCCTGGCCCGGTGAAGTTCGCCGCCGAGCTGATCGGCCAGGCGAGCGCCGAGATGCGCCTGCCCATGGTGCCGATCGCCGAAAGCAGCAAGAAGGCGGTGCGCGAGGCCATGGTGCACGCCGGTTTGATCAACTAGGGACCTTTCCTTGGCGAAGAAACCGGACCTGGACCGCACGGTGGTGGCCCAGAACCGCAAGGCGCGGCACAACTACTTCATCGAGGAAACCTTCGAG
>CAYRBQ010000098.1:0-9747 GCA_964422305.1 uncultured Reyranella sp.
TCGACGTCGGCGCCCTCGACGAAACCCAGCTCGATCAGACGACGCTCGAGTTCGGAGGCCGGCAGGCCCGCGGCGACACGGCCGGCGACGATGGCATGGATGCGACCGCGGAAGCCCACGCGGGCGCTGCCAAGTGCTATGGTGGGTTGGCTGCTCATTGCGACTAAGTCGTAGTAGCATCGAAGAAGTTGGGTCGCCAGCGGGAGGTTAGTGGCATGGCAAACATCGTTCTGGCGCATGGCGCCTGGTCGGCAGCTTGGGCCTGGAAGAAGATGCGCCCGCTGCTGCGTGCCGCCGGCCACGAATTCTTCGCGCCGACCTACACCGGCCTCGGCGCCCGCGCCCATCTCGCCTCGCCTGCCGTCGATCTGTCCACCCACGTCCAGGACGTCGTCGGCGAGATCGAGGCCGAAGACCTCAAGGACATCGTGCTGCTCGGCCATTCGTATGGCGGCATGGTCGCGACCGGCGTCGCCGACAAGGTGTCCGAGCGCATCCAGCGCATCATCTATCTCGACGCTTTCGTTCCGAAGGACGGCCAGAGCCTGTTCGACCTCGTCGGTCCCAAGGCCGAGGGCAACATGCGCAAGGGCGCCGAGAAGGACGGCGAGGGCTGGAAGCTCCCGATCAACCCGATGCCACCCGATACCTCGCCCGAGGACGTCGCCTGGGCGGGCCCGCGCAGGCGGCCGCAGCCGATCAAGTGCTTCGAGCAGAAGATCAGGCTCGAGTCGAAGTCAGCCCCGCCGCCGCGCCACTTCATCTACGCCAAGCGCAACATGCCGGGCGACGCCTTCCGCCAGTTCGCCGACCGTGCGCGCAGCGAGGCCGGATGGACCTGCGACGAGATGGATGCCAGCCACAACCCGCACATCACCTGCCCGCAGGAGCTGATGGCGCTGCTCACCAAGCTGATGGCGTCGACGTGAACACCGGTCTCGCCTACTCGATCCTGAGCCAGCTCGGCCGCGACAGGCGCGCCGACGACCGGCTCACGATCGCAGGCGGCGACGATCCTGTGTTCGTGACGCCGTGGAAGGTGGGCGCGGCCGGCGCAGCAGCGCTGGGCGCCGTGGGCCTTGCCGTCTCGGATCTCTGGCGGCTCAGGACCGGCAAGCCGCAATCCGTGTCGATCGATGTCGGCGCGGCCGCCGCGTCGCTGCGCTCCAACACCTACGTGCTCCGGAACGGCGAGAAGCCGGTCTCGTGGGATCCGCTGTCGGGCCACTACCCGACCCGCGACGGCCGGCACATGTTCATACACACCAACCATCCGCATCATCGCTCCGGCGCCCTGCGTATCGCAGGCGCCGCGGCCGGGACGCGCGAGGCGATGGCCGCGGCCGTCGCCAAGTGGGACGGGCTCGAGATCGAGGAAGCGATCGCCGCCGGCGGCTGCGTCGGCGGTCTGACGCGCAGCCGCGAGGAGTGGAACGCGCATCCGCACGGCATCGCGATCGCGAAGCTGCCGCTGATCGACATCGTGAAGATCGGCGAGGCGCCGCCGCGGCCGCTGCCGAAGGGCGAACGTCCGCTGTCGGGCGTGCGGGCCTTCGACCTCACGCGCGTGCTGGCGGGGCCGACCAGCGGCCGCGTGCTGGCCGAGAACGGCGCCGACGTGCTGCATGTCGCGGCCGAGCACCTGCCCTACCAGTCCGAGCTGCTGATGGACACGGGCCACGGCAAGCGCTGCACCTTCATCGACCTGCGCGACGCGGCGGGCGTCGGGACCATGAAGGCGCTGCTGAAAGACGCCGACATCTTCACCCAGGGATATCGCCCCGGCACGCTCGCCGCCCGCGGCTTTGCGCCGGAGCAGGTCGCGGCGCTCAGGCCCGGCATCGTCTGCGTCAGCCTCTGCGCCTACGGCCATGAAGGCCCCTGGGCGTCGCGGCGAGGATTCGACTCGATCGTGCAGAACGTGACAGGTCTTGCCGCGACGCAGGGCTCGCTGGAAAAGCCGCGCAACCTGCCCGTCCAGGCGCTCGACTACATCGCGGGCTATCTCGGTGCGCTGGGCGCCATGATCGGCCTCGCCCGCCGGGTCGAGCAGGGTGGCTCCTGGCTGGTGCGCGTGTCGCTGGTCCAGGTCGCGCACTGGCTCGCGAGCCTCGGCACCGTCGATGCGACCAAGGGCACGGCCGAACTTCCCGAAGCCGCGCTGCTGCCGCTGCTGACCGAAAGCGTCGGCCCGTTCGGCCGGCTGCGCCACCTGAAGCCCGTGGTGCAGCTCGGCGACACGCCCGCCTTCTACGCCCGCCCCGCCGAGCCGCTCGGCACCTCGCCCGCCCGCTGGAGCTGACCCCATGCCCGACATCCTCAAGACCGAAGCCGAGCTCGCCGCGATCTACGGCGTGCCGCTCGAGGCGTCGACGGTGAAGGAGGTGAACTGGATCACCCCGCACTACCGCGCCTATATCGAGGCCTCGCCCTACGCCGCCCTCGCGACCTCGGGTCCGGAAGGCCTCGACTGCTCACCGCGCGGCGACAGATCGGGCTTCGTGCGCATCCACGACGAGAAGACCCTGATGCTGCCCGACCGGCGCGGCAACAACCGGATCGATTCCCTTCGCAACATCGTGCGCGACCCGCGGGTGGCGCTGCTGTTCATGATCCCGGGCGTCGGCAATACGCTCCGCGTCAACGGCCGCGCCCATCTCAGCGTCGAGCCCAAGCTGCTCGACTCGTTCGCGGTCGAGGAGAAAGCGCCGCGCTCGGTGACGGTGATCGAGGTTCAAGCCGTCTACTTCCAGTGTGCCCGCGCGCTGGTGCGCTCCGAGCTCTGGAACCCGGCGCGACACGTCGATCCGAAGTCGCTTCCCAGTGCCGGCCAGATCCTGGCCGCGCTCAGCAACGACCGCGTCGGCGGCGAGAAGTACGATCGCGAATGGCCGGGCCGAGCAGCCGCCACGATGTGGTGATCCGCGAGCGGACGGCGGCGGACGACGAGGCGATCCGCCGGCTGAACGATCTCGCTTTCGACGGCACCTTCGAATCGACGCTGGTCGAGGAGCTGCGCGCTTCCATGCTCGACGCCGTCGAGCTGGTCGCGATCGAGGACGGCCGCGTCATCGGCCACATCCTGTTCAGCGCGCTCACCGTGATGATGGACGACGAGGCGATCCCCACTCTGGCGCTGGCGCCGATGTCGGTGCATCCCGCGCATCGGCGCTCGGGCGTCGGCAGCGGGCTCGTTCAGGCCGGGCTCGTGCTGGCGGCCCGGCGGGAGTGGCAGGCAGTGATCGTGCTCGGCCATCCCGACTACTATCCGCGCTTCGGCTTCTCGGCCGAGCTCGCGAGCGGCCTCGACGCCCCGTTCGAAGGCGACGCCTTCATGGCCCTGGAGCTGGTCGACGGCGCGCTCGACGGCGACGACGGGCTGGTCGTCTATCCGCCCGCCTTTCGGCTGGTTTCCTAGGCCGCTGCGCGGGTGAACGACGTGGCCTGAAGGGCGTCGATGAAGCGCCGGCAATAGGCCTGCGCCGTCGTCCGCATCACCTTGTCCTTCAGCGCCGCATTCCGTTCCCGTCGCTCCGGCGCGGGCATGACCAACCCCTCGTGCATGGCATCGGCGATCGCGTCGGGATCGAACGGGTTGACGATCAGCGCCTCGGTGAGCTCCTGCGCCGCGCCGGCGAACTGCGACAGCACCAGGACGCCCGGATCCTCCTCTGGCTGGGCCGCGACGAACTCCTTGGCGACCAGGTTCATGCCGTCACGCAGGGGCGTCACCAGTCCGATGCGGCCGATGCGGTAGAGGCCCGCCAGGGTCGACCGGGGTGCTGCGCGCGTGGAGTAGCGCAGCGGCGTCCAGTCGAAGTCGGAGTGGCGACCGTTGATGCGGCCGGCGAGCCGGTCGAGCTCGACGCGGAGCCTGCGGTACTCGTCGACCTCCTCGCGCGAGCGCGGGCAGATCTGCAGAAAGTGGATGGCGCGCTTGTGCTCGGGATGCTTCTCGAGGAGCCGCCCGAACGCCTCGAAGCGGTGCGGCAGCCCCTTGGAATAGTCCATGCGATCGACGCCGATGGCGAGCGCCCGGCCGGACAGGCTGCCGGCGACACGTTGCACCAGCTTGTCGCTCGCGGCGCGCTCGGCTTCCTGCGCGAAGGCTTGGGCGTCGATGCCGATCGGATCGGCGAAGGCACGCACCCGCCGCCCCTCAAGTCGAATCCACTCGCCCTCGACCCGCGCACCGAGCAGCCGCTGCGCGCAATCGCGGAAGTCGCGGGCATGCTCCTCGGTCTGGAAGCCGACGAGATCGTAGGCGCAGAGATCGGCCACCAGCTCGCGTGCCACCGGTATCGCCTCGAGCATCGAGGGCGGCACGAAGGGCACGTGAAGGAAGAAGCCGAGGCGGCCGTCGAAGCCCTCCTCACGCAGCATCCGCGCGAACGGGATCAGGTGATAGTCGTGCGCCCACACCGTGTCGTCTGGCTGCAGCATCGGAGCAAGCGACCCGGCGAAGCTGCGGTTGACCGAGAGATAGCCCTGATAGTCCTCGCGCCGGAAATGCATCAAGCCGAGACGGAAATGGAGCAGCGGCCACAGGGCGCCATTGGCAAAGCCGACATAGAAGCCGCGATGCGCTTCGGCCGTAAGGTCGACCGTGGCGTAGGTGACGCCGCGCGCTGCGACGATCGCGGGCTGAGTCGCGGGCTCGGAGACGAGACGGCCGCTCCAGCCGAACCACATGGTGCCAGGCATGAGGAGATCGCGCAGCGCGACCGCCAGGCCGCCCGCCGAAGCGCCGCGCGCCTTGGGGATCGGCACGCGGTTCGAGACGATCACGAGGCGTGCCATAGACCCTCCTCCCAGCTTCGCGACAGCCGCATGGCCGACAGGATCAGCCCGACCTGACTGTAGGTCTGCGGGAAGTTGCCCCACAGCTCACCCGTTCGCGGATCGAGGTCCTCGGACAGCAGCCCGACATGGTTGCGGCGCGAAAGCAGGTTGTTGAAGAGCTCGAGCGCTTCCTCGCGACGGCCCACGCTGGCGAGCGCATCGATGTACCAGAAGGTGCAGAGCAGGAAGGCGTTGGATGGCGTGCCGAAGTCGTCGGCCTCGACGTAGCGCATCAGGAAGCCGTTGCGCATCAGCTTCTTGGAGACCATGTCGAGGGTGGCGTGGAAGCGCGGATCGTCGGAGCGCACCAGCCCGATCTCGGGCAGGACGAGGCTCGACGCGTCGGCCATGTCGCGGTCGAGCACGCCCGACAGCCAGCCTTCCTGCGTGGTACCGCGCTGGAGAATCTCCTGGCGCAGCACGCCCGCCTTGCCCAGCCATTCGCGCGACTCGGCATCGAGGCCGACCCGGCGGGCGATCAGGCCGAGGCGATGCTGGGCCGCCCAGCACATGGCGGCCGAGAAGGTATGGACCTCCTCGCGCTCGCGATACTCCCAGAGGCCGGCATCGGGCGTGAGCGCGGCGCGATGCGCCTCGTGGCCCACGGCGCAGAGCTGGCGATAGAGCTCGACGTCGCCCTGGCGCGGCAGGCGCTCGTCCCAGAACATCTGTGCCGCCGTCAGCACCATCGAGCCGTAGACGTCGTTCTGGCGCTGGCCGACGGCGGCATTGCCGATTCGCACCGGCCCGTAGCCGCGATAGCCCGGCAGCGTCTCGATCAGCCGCTCGACCGTATCGGTGCCCGGCGCGATCGGGAAGAGCGGCGCCACATTGTGGACCTCGCCGCGCGTGCTGCCGGCCTCGACCACGTCGACGATGAACCGCACATAGCTTTCCATGGTGCGCGTGGCGGAGAGCCGGTTGAGCGCCGTCACCGTGAAAAATGCATCGCGCAGCCAGGTGAAGCGATAGTCCCAGTTGCGCACCGTGCCGGCGGCCTCGGGCACCGACGTGGTGAGCGCCGCCAGCACCGCGCCGGTATCCTCGTAGCTGCAGAGCTTCAGCGTGATCGCCGCGCGGATCACCGCGACCTGCCAGTCGAACGGGATGTTGAGGTCGCGGACCCAGCCTTGCCAGTAGACCTCGGTTTCGCTGAGGAACGAGCGGCCCAAGGCATCGACGTTGTCGGTGATGCTCTCGTCGGCGCCGACGATCAGTGTCATCGGCCGGTCGAGCGAGAATTCGGTTTCATGCAGGACGTAGTTCAGCGAAGCGTCGGTCGTGAGGCGCGACACCGAGGCGTCGCCGTAGTAGCGGATGTGGTTGCTGCCGACGGTGACCTGCGCCTTGTGCGCGCCGTAGTCGAAGCTCGGCCGCAGCCGGATCGTCACCCGCGGCCGCCCCGCCACCGGCTCGAGGCGCCGCACGAGCATGGGCGGCCGGAACATACGGCCGAAGCGGCGGAAACGCGGGGCGAAGTCCCAGATGCGGGCCGAGCCGCCGGCGCCCTCGATCGTCGTCTCCAGGATCGCCGTGTTCGGCACATAGCGCTGGCGACTCTCCTTGGCGCCCTCGACCACGACGTCCATGAAGCCGGCCTGCGGATCGTTGCCGCCCAGCAGCGCATTGAACACCGGATCGCCGTCGAGGCGCCCCAGCCCGTGCCAGACATGCCGGCCGTTGCGATCGACCAGGCTCGCGATCGAGCAGTTCCCCACGACGCCGAGGTCGAGGCTGCTCATGCGGAGGCCCCCGCGGTCGCCTGTTGCGCCGGCACGCGCCCGCCCATCCGCTCGATGTTTCGCATCAGCCAGCCACGCACGAGCGCGGGGTCGCCGTCGAACATCTCCTGCACGCGCAACCCCTCGCCGCCGAAGCGCCGCGCCGCACTCATTCCCGCTTCGTCGGTGAAGTCGTCACCGACGAAGATGGGGCGGCGGCCCCTGAACGAATTGTCCTTCATGAGACGCTCGACTGCGTGACCCTTGGAGGTGGAGCGCGGGCCGATCTCGACGGCCTCGCGTGCCGGGATCAGCCGGAACCAGGGGTGATCGTCGGAGACCAGAGCTCGCACGAGCTTCCAAACGTCGTCGTGACGCTCCGGTGCAAGACGATAGTGCACGGCGCAACCGTGCGGCTTGGGCTCGATGAGTACGCCCGGCCAGCGTTCCGCGGCGGCGGCGAGGGAATCGCGCCACGCTTGGGAGATGCCGAGGCCGGCCGGCATCTCTTCGACAGTGCCGTCGCCGAAACGCAGGCTGACGCCATGCTCGCCAGCGGCGGCACAGATGAACGGCTTCAAAAGCTGGTCGATGGTCTTGAGGGAGCGTCCGCTCACGATGGCCAACGCACCACCCAGCAGGGCGTGGACCTGTTCCAGTACAGCAGGCAGGGTCGGCGGGACGACGACGAGCTCCGGCGTCGCCGCGATCTCGAGCAGCGTGCCGTCGAGATCGAGGAAAAGCGCAGCGCCGTAGTCGAAGTCCGGTGGTGCCATTTCGTCCTTCCGCGCCATTTGCTCGATGGGCGCGAAGAGGCCGTCGACCACTACACGCCGCGTTCGGGGGTCGCCGCTCGCCCGGCGGCCGCGCCTTGCGCGCGTCGATTTAACGCTCGACGCGATCCGCCGGTTCCCGAAAAAGACTCCTTGTTGTGGCGGCAGCCGGGCGAACGGGTCAGCGAAGCGTGCCCATCTTCCGCCAGAACGGCTTTCCGCATTCGTAGGCTGCCGCCGCCGGGGAAATTCCGGCGTCGCGCAGGCTGCGCGCATCGAGATCGGCCAGATAGCGCCGCGCCTCGATGCGCCCGCGCCACAGGGCAAGCATCGCTGCCATGCGCGTCCGCAGCGTCGGACTCGGCGTGGCGGGCGTGACGAGGCCGTGAGGCCGATGGACGAAGGCTTTGTGGGACTGGACGCTCATCTGAACCCTCCTTGGCTCCGATGAGACGAAGATGAGACCCGCCCGCCGGTCTCTCAATTGCATGGCAGGTAATGAGCAAGCCGCGCTAGTCTCGCCGCCTGCGAACCGTCGGAGACCCGTCCATGCTTCCCTGCCAACGCGCGCTGTTCGACATCCCGCGCGACATCTGCTTCCTGAACGCCGCGGCCTGGAGTCCGCTGCCGATCGCCGTGCAGGAGGCCGGACGCGCCGGCGTCGGCCGCAAGGGCCAGCCGTGGAAGCTCGACGCCGCCTTCATGCAGGGCCAGTACGAGCGGGCACGCAAGGCGGCGGCGGCGTTGATCAACGCCGATCCGGTCGACGTCGCGCTGATCCCCTCGGTCGGCTACGGCGTCTCGACCGCGGGCAAGGTAATGACCATCCCGCGCGGCAGCCGTGTGCTGGTACTGCAGGACGACCACACGTCGCCGGTGCTCGAATGGATGAGCCGCGCCGACGCCGCGGGTTTCGCGGTCGAGATGGTGAAGCAGCCGGCCGACGGCGACTGGACCTCGGCGGTGCTGGAGGCGATCGACGCAAAGGACGCCGCACCGCTCGCCCTCGTGTCGATCTCCTCGGTACACTGGTCCGACGGCGGCGCGCTCGACATGCCGCGCATCGGCAAGGCGGCGAAGACCAAGGGCGCGGCGCTGCTGGTCGACGCCACGCACGATGCCGGCGTTCGTCGCATCGACGTGAAGACGCTCGATCCCGACTTCCTGATCTTCCCGACCTACAAGTGGGTGCTGGGTCCCTACGGCCGCGCCTTCATGTACGTCGCCAGGCGCCACCAGAACGGCGTGCCTCTCGAGCAGACGGCGCCGGCGCGCAAGGGCGTGGCGGCGGAGCAGAAGGTCTACTTCCGCGATCTCTCCTATGCCGACGGCGCGCGTCGCTATGACATGGGCGAGCGCGACCATTTCATCACGCTCGAAATGGCGGCGGTCGGCATGGAGATGATGGCCGGCTGGGGCAACGATCCGATCGTGGCGCGGCTGTCGATGCTGACCGATCGCCTGGCCGACGGGCTGGCCAACTCCGGCGTCCGCGTCCTCGACAAGAAGCTGCGTGCGCCGCACCTCATCTGCCTGCACTTCCCCAAGGGAATGGCCGACGAGTTGCCGCAGAAGCTCGCCGCGGAGAACGTCTATGCCGCACCGCGGCTCGGCCGTTTGCGCATCAGCCCACACGTCTACAACGACGAGCAGGACGTCGACCGCTTCGTCGAGGTGTTCAGGAAGGTCGCGCTCTGAGCCTCACAGGTGCCGGGTCTCGGACGGCACAGTCGACCAGTCGTTGTTCCGGCCGTCCTGGAAGACGATTTCGCGCGCGGCGAACTGTTCCGGCGCGTCGCCGTCGAGGCAGGCGACGTTGATCGCGTAGAAGGTGCCGCCCAGCGCCTCCATGTGGCCGCGACCGAACGGCTTGGTGCCGCACTGCTTGCAGAAGAAGTGGTGGATGGTGCCGTTGCCGAATCGATAGTCGGTGAGCGCATCCTCGCCGCTCATCAGGCGAAACACGTCCTTTCGGACGATCGACTTCCAGTACCGCCCCTTGGCGCAGATCGAGCAATTGCAGCGGCTCGTTTCCGCCGCGGCATCGAGCTGGCATTCGAAGCGGACGGCGCCGCAATGGCAGCCGCCCTGGTAGGTTTTCTTCATGGCGATGCACCTTCCGATTGACATTTAACTAATTGGTTAAGTGTTGAACCGGCTATCTCCGCCTGTCAAGGTCGCGGCGGGGAGCAAGAGGGGTTGGTCATGCGTGGTACCCGTCGTCATCTGCTGGTCGCGGCGATCGCCGCACCGTTCGTCGGCCGCAACGCGCTCGCGCAGGGCAGGTATCCCGACAAGCCGATCAGGATCATCGTGCCGTTCCCGCCGGGCGGCGGTGTCGACCTGACGGCACGCCTGATGATGGAGCCGCTCTCCAAGGAGCTCGGACAGTCGATCGTCGTGGAGAACAA
>CAYRBQ010000099.1:0-9735 GCA_964422305.1 uncultured Reyranella sp.
CGCCACGCGTTCGGGCGGCCACTACGCCACGCTCTACACCCATATCGACGACTTCGTGGAGAGCACGCGCATCGTCACGCCGGCCGGCACGCTCGAAACCCGCCGGCTGCCCGGCTCCGGGGCCGGCCCCTCGCCCGACCGGCTGTTCATCGGTTCCGAGGGAATCCTGGGCATAATCACCGAAGCCTGGGTGCGGCTGCGCAAGAAACCGACCTTCCGCGCCTCGGCCTCGGTCCGTTTCAAGGACTTCCATGCCGGCGCCGACGCGGTGCGAGACATCACCCAGGCCGGGCTCTATCCCGCCAACTGCCGCCTGCTCGAAGCGCGCGAGGCGCTGCCCGGCATTCCGTGGAGCAACGAGGAGGCGGTCCTGGTGCTCGCCTTCGAGTCGGCCGACCATCCGCTCGACGCCTGGATGACGCGGGCGCTCGAGATCTGCGCGGAGCATGGCGGCGTGCCCGACGCCTCGGGCGGCGACGACGAGAACGCGCATCGCTCGGGCGCGGCGGGCGCCTGGCGCAACCGCTTCATCCGCGCCCCGCACTACAGCGAACACGCCGTGGCGCGCGGCATCCTCTCCTCGACCTTCGAGACATCGATGACCTGGGAGCGTTACCGCGACTTCCACGCCAAGATCACGAAGCTGACACGGGAAACGATCAAGAACGTCACCGGCCGCGAAGGCACCGTCACCTGCCGCTTCACCCATGTCTATCCCGACGGCCCCTGTCTTTATTTCACGTTCGGCGGCCTGCTCGACAAGAGAAAACAGCTCGAGCAGTTCATGGACGTGCTCACGACCTGCACGGCGGCGACCGTCGAGCATGGCGGCACCACCACGCACCATCACGCCGTCGGACGCTTCCATCGCCCCTTCTACGACAGGCAGCGGCCCGAACTGTTCGCCAAGGCGCTGCGCGGTGCCAAGCGCGAGCTCGATCCCAAGGGCATGATGAATCCTGGCGTGCTGATCGATCCATAGTCGGCTGTGCCGGGTCAGTGTGAGGGCTTGAACAGGAAGAACATCACCAGGACATGTCGTGCGAGAAGCAGCGCTCCGATCGCCACGAAGCCAAGGCCGGCCGCAACGAGGTAGTCGTCGACTTCGCCGGTATAGATGATGGTGTTGGGAATCTTGATCATCTCGATGCAGATCTCGGCCATGAGGCCCAAGACGAGCTGACCGACGCCGTAGTTGTGGCAGGTATGGTCGAGAGCGCTTTCCCAAGTCTCGTCGGGTCCGCCGACGAGCCCGAAGATCTCGCGCAGCGTGGCTCTCTCCTCGAGCACAACCCCCCAGCCGATCATGATGATGCCGATGCCCGTGACGATGTCCATCGGCTCGCGCAGGTCGGACTGGACCCAAAGCTCCTTCGACACCTCGAGGAGGGTGATGATCATGGGAAAGATGATGACGAGGGAGATCAGCCCGATCAGGTATCGCGAAGTGATACCACTCAGCAGCCACCGGATCATCGCCACCTACCTCTGTCGCCGACCGTACCGACCGCCGACATTGCCGGCAGAGCGGCGCTTGTAGCATGATCCGGCCGTCCGCGAATGTCGCGCTTCCATCCTCGAGGGGATCTGACGTCGAACCATGACCGACTGGCTGTACTCCCTGCCCGACGCAGCCATTCTCCTCGCCGGGGCAGCGGCGATGGCGGCGGCCATCCTGATCATGCCCTTCCTCGTCCATCGGCTGCCGAGACTGCGGCCGGGCAACGAGAACACCGACTTCGTCCTGCGCATGCAGGCCACGCTGTTCACCATGATCAGCCTGGTGCTGGCCTTCTCGTTGATCGAAACGGAGAGCAATTTCCGAAAGGTCGATGCGCTGATATCGGCCGAGGCCTCGCAGATCAACCGGCTCGACCGGCTGCTGACGCGCTACGACGACCCCGCGGCCGCGTCCATTCGCGTGCATCTTCTAGGATATGCCACATCGATCGTGCAGGACGAGTGGCCGTCCATGCTGCGCGGCGTCGTCAGCGAAGAGACGCGCCGGGCTTTCGTCCCGATCTCGCGCGGCGTGCTCGCCATGGAACCCACGGCGGGACGCCAGACGACGATCTACGGCGAGATCCTGCGGTCCTTCGACGCGATCGCGGAGTCACGCGATGCCCGGCTCAACATCGTCCAGGTTTCGCTGCCGCCCATTTACTGGCAGGTCGTGCTGTTCGCCGTTCTCATGCTGTTGTTCGTCAGCAGCACGATGGAGCGCTCGATGTTCCGCTCCTACGTGCTGGCCGCACAAATGGCGGTGTTGGGTGCCTTCATCGGCTTCGTCTTCATCATGGACCAGCCTTTCAAGGGTGAGTCGGCTGTGGACGCACAGCCGATCGTGCAGACGATCGCCCTGATCAAGGCGCGCAGCAGCTGATCCGTATTGCTCAGGCCGCCATCGCGGCCCGCGGCTGCGGCCGCCGATAGCTCAGCGCCTCGGCGATGTGCAGGCGGCGCACGGCGTCGGAGCCGTCGAGGTCGGCGAGGGTCCGCGCGACACGCAGGGTGCGATGCCAGGCGCGCGCCGAGAGGCCGAGCCGCTCGGCGGCGCGGCCGAGCAGCGCACGACCCTCGGCATCGGGTTCGGCGATCGCCGCCAGCAATGCGCCGTCGGTGTCGGCGTTGCAGCGCGGCTTCAGCCAATGGCGCGCCCGGTCGGCGAGCAGCCCGGCGGCGGGATCGGGCTCGACCGCCAGCAACTTTCCCTTGGCGTCCAGCTCGGCCAGTCGGTCACGCTGGACGGCGCGCGCCGCGGCGACACGGGCGGCGATGTCGGCCGAGCTCTCGGCCGGCGGCGGCAGCGCCAGGTCGGCCGCGGCGACAGCCGGCACATCGATGGCGAGATCGATGCGATCCAGTAGAGGACCGGAGAGCTTGCCCTGGTAGTCGAGACCGCAGCGCGGCGCACGGCCGCATGATCGGGCCGGCTCCATGAGATGGCCGCAACGACAGGGGTTCATGGCGGCGACGAGCTGGAAGCGCGCCGGATAGGTCACATGCGCATTGGCGCGCGCGACGGTGACGCAACCGGTCTCGAGAGGCTGGCGCAACGCCTCCAAGGTGCTGCGCGCGAACTCCGGCAGCTCGTCGAGGAACAGCACACCGTGATGGGCGAGCGAGACCTCGCCCGGTTTCGCCCGCGCGCCGCCGCCGATCAGCGCCTGCAGGGTTGCCGAATGGTGTGGATCGCGAAAAGTGCGGCGACGGCTCAGCTTGCCTTCGCCGAGATCGCCCGCCAGCGAGCGGACCATCGAGGCTTCCAGCGCCTCCTCCGGTTCGAGCGGCGGCAGCAGGCCCGGCAGGCGCGCCGCCAGCATCGATTTGCCCGCGCCCGGCGGGCCGATCATCAGGAGATTATGACCGCCGGCCGCGGCGATCTCGAGAACCCGCTTGGCGCTCTCCTGTCCCTTGATCTCGGTGAGGTCGGGATAGGTGGCACGATCTTCCGCCAACAGCGCCTCGGGTGGCTGCAGGATCTGCTGGCCGCGCAGGTGGTTGATCAGCGAGAGCAGCGAGGGCGCGGCGACGGCGGTGGGCTGCTCACCGTCGTTCGCCGCGCCAGAGCCCGCCCCAAGTCCGGCCCAGGCGGCCTCGCCACCGCACGCAGCCGGACAGATCACCCCGCAGCCGGCGGCACGCGCGGCGATCGCCGCCGGCAGTACGCCGGGCACGCGGCTCAACGATCCGTCGAGCGCCAGCTCGCCCAGCACGACCATGCCCTCGATGCTCTCGCGCGGGATCACGCCCATCGCCGCCAGCAGGCCGAGCGCGATGGGCAGATCGTAGTGACTGCCTTCCTTGGCGAGGTCGGCCGGCGACAGGTTCACCGTGATGCGCTGCGGCGGCAACGCCAATCCCAGGGCGCGGAAGCAGGCCCGCACCCGCTCACGGCTCTCGCCCACCGCCTTGTCGGCGAGGCCCACCATGGCGAAGGCGACATTGCCCGGCGCCACCAGCACCTGTACGTCGACCGGCAGGACGTCGATGCCTTGGAACGCTACCGTCCTGACCTTCGCCTGCATGATTGCTCCCGTTCACGACGGGAACAATCATAGAGGCGATTGTATACTTGACTCAGCAGGCCGCGGGAGGTCACAATGACCTCGCGTGACAGGCTGGATGAGATCGTGGTCACGCCCGAGATGATTCGGGCGGGGACGTTGGCGTATCTGGGCTTCGATCCGGAGCGTGATCAGGCATCGGAGATGGTGAAGCGGGTATTTGTGGCAATGGCGGAAGTGCTTCTCGCAGCTCCAAAAGACGACCGTTCGCCACCAGAACCTTCACCGTGAGCGCCAAGATATCAAATGCGGGGACAGGCTTCATTTCGTAGAGCTTTAAGGCCAGCGTTCGGGCCTGCTCGTAGTACACGCTCGTCTTCATTGAAAACTTGATGACACCCCGATCCTCGCCAAGGAGCCAGTGATCGTGCACGTAGCGATTCCGTAGTGGGCGGAGATTGTTGTCTAGGTCGTCCACGACTTCCTTCAGTTCAGTGAACCACGCGTCGCTTGGCTTCTTGTGGAAGCCGAGGGCCACAATGGCAGTCAGCTTGTCCCTGAAATCCATGTTGGTCAGCGGGATCATCGCCTCGAAGCTTCCAACTGGCTGCATCAAGGTGAGAAGAAACATGGTAGATTCGAGTTCGACTCGACTCCAACATATGCAGAGATTGCCAATCTCGCGCGCATGTTCAGCTAGCGAACCGTAGCGCAGCTTTTCGATAATGGACGCCAACGGATCTTCATCAACCATGCCCAAGCCCTCCCCCAAGAAGCCCGCCGACTCGCTCAAGCTCGAGTTTGAACCCGATGCCTGGGAGCGGTTCTCTGCGCTGGTGAAGGCGGCCGCCAAGATGGGGCCGCGCCCTCACGATGGGAGTCGGCCAAACGCCAAGGTGGCGGTCAAGAAGAAGGCCGTAAAGAAAAAGGCCTAGAGTCTATTGCGACGGAGCGGCCTTTGCCGAGTCAAGCTCGGCGTCCAAATCGACTGCATTTTTTTCGGCAGCATCGGCGGTGTGCTTAAATTGTCCGATGTATTTTTCCAGCTCATTCATCTGCTGCGTGCTCTGGCCAGTATCTTCATGGTGGGCCGTCCAAACACCATTGACCCTCTCCAGAACAGCCAGATGTGACGGGCCGCCGACCAGCCCCGTGTTGTATCGCTTTACGTGATCGATCGTCCAAATGATGGTCAGTTTGGCACGTTCAACGGTCGGCACCGTCTCTCCAAACAGAAGGCGATAAGAATGGGCGAGAAAGGCGTCCGCAAGGAGCTTGCCTGCACCCATCGACACAGCCCGCCAGTTTCGATCAGCGTTTGATCGCTGGGGATCCGGCATGCCCTTAAGTTCCGGATGAAATTGAACAGGATCAAATTCGATTAAGTGCGGTGTGTCGTCTTTGACGAACGCAAACAATCCGCCAAGCCCCCACCCGTTTGCGTTCTGCACGTTCGACCGCGTGCGCTCAAAATCGCTTATCACCGACTGGGCGATGACGAGCCCAATCTCCACCGGGTTCAGTCCGTCGAAGGGAATATTTCCCTTCTTAAAGCGCTGCATCAAGAAGTCTTGGATGGGGTCGGGAATGCGGCCGATCCCCGGCAATACCGTTGGACCGCTGTATTGCGTCTTCAGCATTTTCAACGTCGAAAGTAGTTGCCCGTTGAAGCGCTGAGAGAGGCCAGTGGCTCCGGTGAATGCTGTTACGATGTCGACGTCTGGCACTTCAATCTTGAAGACGCCTTCTTGTCGCTCAATGGTGTATTGGCCGACTCGGCCCGCCGCCATCGCGCTGTCGCATCCGATGACAACGCCATCGGAGCACAATATTCCGACCAGAACAGTCATTAGGTATTAGTCTCTGAAGACGCTCCGCGCCCTCATTTTCGGGTATTTCTTGTAGATGGCAGAGACAAGTTCCGTGAACGACAAGCGGCGCACTAAGCTCAAAATTCTTCCGAGCATCTCGCGCTGATCACTGCTTAGCCGAGCTTGCAAAGTCTTGGCACGATTAACGCCGAGAACCGTTGCCGAGTAAGTATTCCAGCCCCGGGGATCAGTCCCGATCTCGACGAGGCCTTCGCGCGCCAAAGCGCGCGCATCGATGTAGACCTGCTGATCGAAGGGGCCGTAGTCGTAGGGTTCGAATCTGTACCTGGACGACCCAAAGGCATCGCTGGCCTTGTCGTCCGCCAAGAACAGGGACTTTTGGATTTGAACAGGAGTAAGAGCCTCGCCCTTCGCTAGGGCAAGCATCACCAGCAACACTTCGTCTCTACTCAGGGCCAACGGTTCGGTTCCCGTGTCTAGTTGGGGAGGAAAACACCAATTGCCGAGTTTGGCCAATGCGGCCCGGACGGTACATATTGGCAACGGAGGTCCTTTCGGCTAGGTTGCATCTAGCCGCGAGGATGTACCGATCAATTCCAAGCGCACGAGGGGCGCACCCGTGCACGCAGGGATTGGTATCATGCACCATGTGCGGGCGCAATATCTTGATATTGTCACATTTCGTCGAGAATGGCCGCCAACAGGCGGCGCAACTCGGCCGTCCCCCACCTACGCGGGCGACCCTTCGTTAATCCGCCGATAGGTGAGGCGCTTGCCCGAGATGCCCTTGAGCATGTTCGTGGCGCGCTCGCTGTCATCGACGCCCAGCGCCGTGCGGTTGTTGTAGCGGAAGTCGAACTCAGCGAGATAGCGGTGCAAGTGGCGCTCGTCGCAGTGCTGATAGACGCCCTTCATCCCGCGCTTGAAGATCGAGAAGAAGCCTTCAATCGTGTTCGTCGTCACGTCGCCGCGACCGTATTCCTTCTCGAAGTGGTTCACCTTCTCATGGGTGGCGAACTCCTTGCCGACCGCCTTGTAGACGCTGCTGGTATCGGTGTGCAGGCGGCTTTCCTTGGCGACGTTCTCGCGGACGATCTTGGCGACCTTCTCGACGTGCGCGTTCTCGGCATAGAACGAGCGGGCCTTACCGCCACGCTCAACGAGCGAGACGATGGCGCGCTTGTGGTGCGGGCCGTACTTCGGGCCGGTCGTCTTGCGGATCGGGGCCTTATGGGCCGGGAGGTTGCCGAAGTACGTCTCATCGGCTTCCACCACCATGCCCTCGCCACCCAGCGGCGGCAGGCCGCCCGACTTCATCGCCTCGCGCAGGCGGTGGCACATGAACCAGGTGCTCTTGTAGGTGATCCCAAGCATGCGGCTCATCTGGTGGGCGCTCATGCCCTTCTTGCTGGCCGCGAGGATGAAGGCCGCCTGTAGCCACTTGTTCAGGGGGATGTGGCTGCGCTCGAAAACCGTGCCGACCTGTACCGTGAACTGCTTGCGGCAGGCCTTGCACTGGTAGTAGCCGTCACGGCCCTTTACAGGGCTGGAAGCCTCAAGCGTGCCGCAGTAGCCGCAGGCCCGACCGCCCGCCCAGAGAAGGCTTTCCAGCCACGCGCGGGCCTTCCCGGCGTCTTGGAAGATGGCGTTGTTCAGGGGATTGGCGGCCATGACTCTGTTCTCCTGAGCCGAATATGGGCTCGGAGCCTTGCTGAGTCAAGTATATAATCGCCTCATAGAACGAACAAATCAGATGTAAATCAATCTGGAGTTGTAATCGTCTATTCGTAGAGATGGCAGGCGACGGCGCGGCCTCCGGGCATCTCACGCATCGGCGGGATCTCGGTCTTGCAGACATCCATGACCCTGGGGCAGCGCGTGTGGAAGCGGCAGCCGGCGGGCGGCCGCATCGCCGAAGGCACCTCGCCGGTGATGATCTGCTGCGGCCGGCTCGCCTCGATCTCGGGATCGGGGATCGGGATCGCCGCCAGCAGCGCCTGCGTATAGGGATGCAGCGGCTCCTTGTAGAGCTCGGCCCGCGAAGCGATCTCGACGATGCGCCCGAGATACATCACGGCGATGCGATGGCTGATGTGGCGGACCACGGCGAGATCGTGGGCGATGAAGATATAGGTGAGCCCCATCCGCTCCTGAATCTCCTGGAAGAGATTCACGACCTGCGCCTGGATCGAGACGTCGAGCGCCGACACCGGCTCGTCGCAGATGATCAGCGAGGGTTCGAGTGCCAGGGCGCGCGCAATGCCGATCCTCTGGCGCTGGCCGCCCGAGAACTCGTGCGGGTAGCGGTCGGCCATGTCGGGCAGCAGGCCCACCATGTCGAGCAGGCTTGCCACACGCTCGTTGTAGGCGGCGCGATTGCCGGCGAGGCCATGGACCTCGAGCGGCTCGCCCACGATCTGCGACACCTTCATGCGCGGGTTCAGCGAGCCGAACGGGTCCTGGTAGACCATCTGCATGCGCCGCCGGATCGGCCGCATGTGGGCGCGGTCGGCACCGGTGATGTCCTGGCCTTCGAACACCACTTGGCCCGAGGTGATGTCGATCATCTTGAGGACGGCGAGGCCGGTCGTGCTCTTGCCGCAGCCCGATTCGCCCACCAGGCCGAGCGTCTCGCCGCGACGCACGGTGAACGAAACGCCGTCGACCGCCTTCACGCTGCCGACCTGCTTGCGCACCACGGCGCCCGCCATGACCGGAAAATGGACCTTGAGGTCGCGGACCTCCAACACGGTTTCGGGGAGAACGGCTTCAGGCGAGCTGGGCATGGAAATGGCAGGCTGACAGATGGTCGGGAGCGCTCTGCACCAGCGGCGGCCGCTCGTTGCGGCAGACGTCGGCGGCGCGGCGGCAGCGCGGCGCGAAAGCGCAGCCGGGCGGCAGCTTGGCGAGGTTGGGAGGCTGTCCCTCGATCGGTACAAGGCGCTGGCCCGCTTCCTGGTCGAGCCGCGGGATCGAGGCCATCAGACCGATCGTGTAGGGATGCCTGGGGCGGGCGTAGATCTCGCGCGCCGGCCCGGCCTCGACGATGCGGCCGCCGTACATGACACAGACGCGGTCGGCGTAGCGCGCCACGACGCCGAGATCGTGGGTGATCAGGATCAGCGCCGAGTTGGCCGCCCGCGTCACCTCCTTCAAGAGAGCCAGGATCTGCGCTTGCACCGTGACGTCTAGCGCCGTCGTCGGCTCGTCGGCGATGATGAGCTGCGGCTGGCAGGCCAGCGCCATGGCGATCATGGCGCGCTGGCGCATGCCGCCGGAGAACTGGTGCGGATAGGATTTCACGCGGCTCCTGGCATCGGGCAGGCGCACCCGCGCCAGCAGCTCGGCCGCCATGTCCATCGCCTTCGCCCAGGGCGTCTTGCGGTGCAGGTTGATCGGCTCGGCGATCTGCAGGCCGACCGTCAGCGACGGGTTCAGCGAGCTCATCGGTTCCTGGAAGATCATGGCGATGCGGTTGCCTCGGATCGCGCGAATCGCCTGGTCGTCGAGCTTCAGCAGGTCCTGGCCTTCGAACACGACCTCGCCCGAGGTGATCCGGCCCGGCGGATTGGGAATCAGCCGCAAGATCGACATGGCGGTCACGCTCTTGCCGGAGCCCGATTCGCCCACGATGGCGAGGGTTTCGCCCGCCTGGAGATCGAAGGAGACGTCGTCGACCGCCTTGACCGTTCCGCGCTCGGTGCGGAACTCGGTCGACAGGTGCTTGACACTGAGCAGGGGCGCGCCCATCAGGCGCGCCCCCGTGCGCGGTGGGCCACGCTCAGTGTCCCATCTTCTTCTTCAGATCCTGGTCGACCCACATGCGGGCGTAGATCGGACCCGGCCGCACCGAGCCGGCACGCAGCTCGCCAGCATAGTTCTTCACCCACGGCCAC
>CAYRBQ010000100.1:0-5552 GCA_964422305.1 uncultured Reyranella sp.
CCGTCGAGAAGCTGCCCAAGGCGATCAACTACGGCATGTATATCGGCCACTCGGCGCTGCGCATGTATGTCATGGGCAAGCGTGCGCTTTCGGAGAAAGCGACCGAGGACGACATGGCGCGTATGGCTGCCGCCGTGAAGGAAGCGCTGAAGGCGGGCGCCATGGGCTTCTCGAGCTCGCGCGCGTCGACGCACGTCACGCCGGACGACACGCCGGTGGCGAGCCGCATCGCCGAGTGGGAGGAGATCGGTCGCATCGTGGCGGCGATGGCCGAAGTGGACGCCGGCATCTTCCAGGTCGGTCCCGACATCGCGAGCGGTGCCGCTCACCGCAAGTTTCTCGCCGAGCTGCGCGAGCTCGCGCTGCGCTACCGCCGGCCGACCATGTTCGGTGTGCTGGCGACCAAGCAGGGCGACGATCCGACGGGCTGGGCCTACCAGACGAAGTACATCGACGAGACGGTGGCCGCCGGCGGTCGCATGTTCGGGCAGGGCACGACCCGGTCGATCAACGCCATCTTCTCGCTGAAGTCCTACCTGCCGTTCGACGTGCTGCCGGCGTGGCGTTCAGTGCGCGCGCTGCCGCTCGCCGAGCAGAAAAAGCGCCTGGCCGATCCGGCGGTGCGGCGCGAGCTGGTGGCGGCGGAAGAGCGAATGAAGCCGCGCGACAATATCTTCCAGGGAGGAGGGGCGGCGACCACCGACCCACGCAAGCCCGACTACTCCAACCTCTTTGCCATCAAGGGTGTCGATTGGGACGATCCGACCGTCGAGCAGCTCGCACGGGCGCGCGGTCAGCATCCGGTGGAGGTCATGATCGACCTGTCGCTGGCCGACGAGAACCAGATCTATGTCCAGCCGCTGGTCAACGAGTCGCCCGACGATGTGCTGGGCATCCTCAAGCATCCGCGGACGCTGGCGACCTTCTCCGACTCCGGCGCGCATGTGTGCCAGGAGATGGGTTCCTCGCTGCAGACGCACCTTCTCAGCTACTGGGTCCGCAAGCGCGGCGCCTTCACGCTCGAGGAGGCCGTGAAGAAGATCACGCATGACAATGCTGTCGCCTGGGATCTCGGCGATCGCGGCCTGGTCCGAGAGGGCTACCGGGCCGACCTCGTGCTGTTCGAGGAGAACGGCATCCGGCCGCGCCTGCCGACGGTCGAGCGCGACTTGCCGGGAGGGGCGCGGCGGCTGGTGCAGAAGGCCGATGGCATCAAGGCCACTCTCGTGAACGGAGCCTTGGCCTTCCGGGACGGCGAGGCGACGGGGACCTATGCGGGCTCGGTTCTCAAGGGAAAGGGTGTGGAATAGCGAGGTCTTGCGACTTCCCCTGCGGACGTTCAGAGAGGAGCGGGATGGCCGCAGGGATGAGGGAATTGCAGTCGGAATGAAGCTGCAACCCCTCTGGGGGCCCTGAAGAAGCAGAGAATGAAGGAAGTCGCGTTCGACTACGATACCGAGATTCCGGCGGGATATTACGACCGGATCTATCAGCGCCGACGCGGTGTTCGCTATTCGTGGCATGACCTGAAGTTCCGCTCGGTCGTACAGCACCTCGGCCGGCCGCTCCGGGTGCTCGATGTCGGCTGCGGCCCTGGCACCTTCATCGGAAACTACCTCGACGGAACCGATGCCCTGGGCGTGGACCTCAGCGCGGCGCAGATCGCCTATGCGAGCGAAACCTACGGCACGCCTGCTCATCGGTTTTCGACGCAGTCGGTCGGTACTCTCGCCATGGCCGGCGAGCGCTTCGACGCGGTGACGATGATCGAGCTGATCGAGCATCTGCCGGCCGAAGGTGCGATCGGCCTGCTCGCGGACGTCCGCAAGCTCCTCGCGCCCAATGGCATGCTGGTTGTCACGACCCCGAACTATGCCTCGCTCTGGCCGCTGATCGAGATTGGCGTGAACGCCCTCTCGCCGGTGAGCTACGTCGACCAGCACATCAACAAGTATCGCCGCGGCCTGTTCGCGAGCCACCTCGCGGAAGCGGGTTACCGCGACGTGAAGGTTCGCACCGTGCTGGGCCTCGCGCCCTTTGCCGCGGTATTCGGCTTGGGCGCGGCGAATGCGCTGCACGCCCTCGAGAATGCCGTGGGTCATCTCGGTGCCGGCAATCTCCTCCTGGCGACGGCCCGGCCGTGACGGCCGTCTCGGTGGTGCTGCCGGTCCAGAATGCAGCAACCGCGATCGGACCGCTCTACGACTCGTTGGCAGCGGCGCTCGGTGACATGCCGTGGGAACTGATCGTCATCGACGACAACTCGCCCGACGGGACGGCCGATGCCGTCCGGACATTGGCGCGGACGCACGGCAACGTGCGCTGCCTTCAGCGCGTGCAGGACCGTGGCCGGGCCTCGGCCATCCACTGGGGGGTGCAGGCGGCGCACGGCGAGGCCGTCGTGGTGATGGACGGCGACGCGCCCCGGCAGCCGGAGTTCGTGCCGAAGATGCTCGAGGCGCTGGGACAGGGGAACGACATCGTCTCGGCCGCGCGGCCGGGCGTCGTGTCGGGACTGGCCAACGCGGTGGTCAACTTCCGTCTCGGCAGTCGGCTGGCCGATCCGCTGAGCGGTTTCTTCACGACCTCGCGCGGCTTCTTCATGCGCTCGATTCCGCGCATGCAGCCCGACGGGTTCAACGTCTTCTTCGACCTCGTCTACTACAACCGCGAGGCGCGGATCCGCGAGGTCGCCCTGCCGGACGGTCCGCTCGGCCGCACCGGCCTCAGGCCGCAGCTCTACGTCCTGTGGTCGCTGCTCTGCGACATGATCTCCAAGCTGTCGGGCGGCCTCGCGCCGCCCCGGCTGGTGAGCTTCGTCGGCGTGGGCGTGGTCGGCTCCAGCGTGCACTTCTCCGTGCTCTATGCGAGCCTTGGTCTCGGGGCGGTGTTCTGGATGTCCCAGGCGCTGGCCACCGTGACGGCGATGATCTTCAACTTCACCGTCAACAACGTCCTGACCTATTCGAGCGACCGGCTGCGCAGCGCGACCTACTACAAGGGCCTTCTGCTCTATACCCTCATCGCCTCGTTCGGTGTCGTGGCCAATGTCAGCACCGCGCAGATCACCTACGAGCACTTCAAGGCGCATACCTTCGTGGCAGCCTCGATGGGAATCCTGATCGACGTCGTTTGGCGGTTCGTCGTGTCGAACCGCCTGATCTGGGGGCGCTCCTCGGTCTTCCGGAAGGTCGCATGAAAGGCCGCCCGCGCCTCGTCTGCGCCGTTGCGGTCGTCCTGCTGCTGGTCGGGGTCATCGTCGGCTCCCGCGACGGTTTCCTGCTGGCCGCTGTCGTCACGGTGCTGGGTGCGGCCGGCCTTCTCTGGGCACACAGGCACCACGACCACGTCCCGACCTCGATCTACTGCTTCGGCGTGATCGCTGCCGTCGCCGGCTACTGCTACCTCGCGCTCACACCCTCCCGGATCGCGCAGCCCGACGACGAGGTCATCTACTGGGGCTTCATGGACAAGCGCCCCTTCGTCTTCGGCTATCTCGGCCTGATCGCCTTCATCGCCTTCCACTGGTTCATGGCTGCCTTCCGGGTGCCTCGGCCGGTCCTGCCGTCGCCGCGCGACACGCCAAGCGCGCGCGCCAGGATCGGCGGCGGACTGCTCATCCTCGCGCTCACCTGGGTGTGGCTGGCGGTGCCGGCGTTTCGGCGCGTGACCGCCGTCGAGTCGGGCCTGGCCTGGTTCTACGACATCCACGCCCACGTCCATCTCGCGTCGATGGAGCAGATCCGCCTCGGCGCGATTCCCTATCTCGAGGCGCAGACGCAGTACGGCGTCGGCAACCAGATCCTGATGGGTTGGCTGACCGGCCTGGTGCACTACAGCAACCACGGCTTCTTCGCGGCCAACGTCCTGCTGAACGTGGCCTGCATCCTGCTGTTCTTCGTCGTGCTGCAGCAGCTTCTCGGGTTGCGCTGGGCGATCGCGGGCCTGGTCGGCTGGGCATTGTGGCCGAGCCCGGCGGGCGTCGCCGACGTCCCGGGCTGGGCCGTGCTCACGCGGTGGCTGGCCATCCCGATCCTGGCGCTGCTGCTCGCCTGGCTGATCCTGGGCCGCGGTCCCGCGCGCCGGACCTGGACGGCGCCGGTCCTGACGGGCGCGCTCTGGGGCCTCGGCGGCTTCCTCAGCCAGGAATGCCTGACCGGCGGCTTCCTCGTGCTCGCACTCTCGCTTGCCCTGCTGGCGCCGGCCGCCGGCTGGTCGCTGCGGGCGATGGCGATCTTCGCGGCGCTTTTCATCGCAACCGGCATCGTGCTGTTCGTGACGCTGGTCGCGAGCTTCGTCGGCCCGTCGCACTTCTTCGAGGTGCTCTCGCTTTCGAACGCGAAGTCGGGCCTGGTCATGGCGGGCCTGTCGAACTCGATCTGGTCCGACAATCTCGAGCTGTCGCTGTCGTTCAAGTTGATCCATGGCAGGCTCTATACCGACTTCGTGGCCGGCAGCCTGCTGCACGAGGTCGCCATCACCTATCTGGGCGCCGGCGTGCTCATGCTCGGAGTCGGGTTGCTCGGGGCCTTCCTCGCCCGCCGCTGGAGCCTTGCCGACGAGGAGGCAAGGCGGCTCGCCTGGAAGTTCGGTGGCGTGACGGTCGGTGCGGCGGTCTTGCACCTCTTCACACTGCTGCGCGCCGACCTCTCACACCTCTCCGGTCCCTCGTTCCTGTTGCCGCTGTTCCTGCTGATGCTGCCGGTGTTCCTCTGGCGATGCATGCCTCAGGGGGCATGGCGGACGATTCTGCTCGTGGTCTCGATCGGTATCGTCGCCGAAGCGGCGATCATGGCGCACGCGGGCTTCCTCGCCAGAGTACGTGGGCTGGGTGATGCGTGGAGCGGCACCATGGCGGCGCGTGACATCTACCGTGAGCTACGCAGTCACCGAGGGAAGGTGTTCAATCTCACGGCGCGCTATTCGCCGATCCCGCGGTTCCAGTCGGGCTTCCGCAACCATCCCGACTTTGCCGAGGCGCGCGACCTCTTCGAGCAGCTCGAGGTTCGCCTCAAGGGCCGCCGTGTCGAGAAAGGTTTTCACAAGTTCGACGATCTGATCGGGCAGCCGGACTCGTTCTACTTCTTCGGTGGCTTCCGATCGGTGTCGGGCATCACCTCGCCGATGACCAGCATCTGGCTGCGCTCCGACGAGGATGCCTGGATCGCGAGGCTCGTCGCATCGCCCGACGCCTGCGTGTTCTTCGAGCCGGACTCGAAGAGCCGCCTCCATGATGCTTTCATGAAGTCGGCCGCGCCCGGGACCAGGATCGTCAGCGAGACCCTGGTGGGGAGGCGCGTCTACGGTACGCTCGCCTGCAAGGTGAAAATCTAGCCGAGCTCCCGCCGCACGATCGCGGCGCCTTCGCTCAGCGCCTTCAACTTCCCGAACGCCGTCGCGCGTGGCAGGTACTTCATGCCGCAATCGGGCGCGGGCAGCAGCTTGTCGGGGCCGATATGCTTCAGGCCGGCGCGGATGCGGTCGGCGACTTTCTGCGGCGTCTCGATTTCAGGATCGCTGAGATCGATGACGCCCAGCATCACCTTCTTGGG
>CAYRBQ010000100.1:5562-9732 GCA_964422305.1 uncultured Reyranella sp.
AGGTCTTTCAGCACGCCGAGATCGAGCTTTGGCTGTGCGGATTCGATGGAGATCTGCTGCGCAATCGTGTCGGAGAGCTGTGGCAGGAACGAGTAGCCCGTGGGCTTCAATCCGGTGACGACGGCAGCGTAGCCGAAGCAGAGATGCACGACCGTCGGCACCGTGATTCCCTGCAGTGCGCGGTTGATCGCCTTCACGGCGTAGCGCTTGGCCTCCTCGGGATTGTTGCGCAGCCACGGCTCGTCGAGCTGGATCACGTCGGCGCCGGCCTTGACCAGCGCGTGCGCCTCCTCATTCACCGCGGCGGCGTAGTCCATGCACATCGCCTCGGCGTCCTTGTAGAACTCGTCCTTCACCTGCTGCCCCATGGTGAAGGGGCCGGGAAGGGTGATCTTGGCGAGATGTGCCGTGCTGGCGCGAAGGAACTGCATGTCGCGCAGCTCGACCGGCCCGGTCCGCCGAATCTTTCCGACGACCCGCGGCACCGGCGTCTTGCGGCCGGTGTTGCTCACGATCTCGGCCGGGTTCTCGTCGTCGATGCCGTCGAGTGCCGTGGCGAAACGGTTGGAGTAGCTCTCCCGCCGCATCTCGCCGTCGGTGATGATGTCGATGCCGGCGCGTTCCATGTCGCGGATGGCGAGCAGGGTGGCGTCGTCCTGGGCCTGCTCGAGGAACGGCTCGGGCACGCGCCACAGCTCCTTGAGGCGCGTCCGCGGCACGATCTTCGAGAGCATGTCCCGGTTCACCAGCCAGTCCGGCTGGGGATAGGATCCGACCACGGTGGTCTGCAGGAGAGGTTCGGCCATGGGAACTCCGCTCACGAAGCCGGATCTATGGGCGTCACGATTCCCTCGGCCGCCTCGATGACCTCGCCGGCATCCAGGCAGAGATCCTCGCGGTTGCGCATCGACATGATCTGAACTCCGGTGCGCAGCCTGCCGTGGCTGCCGACCGGCACCGCGAGGCCCGGCAGGCCGAGCAGCGGGGCGAGCAGGGCAGACCGCATGGACTCCAGCACGTCGCGTTGTCCGTCGGTGGTGACGTCGGCGACCTGCTTGGGCGGCAGGTCGCAAAGCGTCGGCAGGATGATCAGCGGATACTGCTGGAAGAAGGTCATCCAGCGGAACAGCAGTGCCTCGCGCTGGTTGAACGCCAGCACATAGGCCGGGAGATCGACCGGCTTCCTGATCTCGAGCCAGGCCTTCATGGCGGCGATGCCGTCGGGGTCGCCCATCTTCTGCATGCGCGGCCACATGTCGGTCGCCACGTCGGTAGCAGTGATCTGGTGCCACAGTTCGACGCCGTGCTCGACGTCGGGCGGCAGGACCTCTTCGACGACGTAGCCCGCCCCCTGAAGGTGCTTGCCGGCCAGCCTCACTGCTGCGGCCTGCGCGGGGTGCGTCTTGCCGCCCGGCACCTCGGGCACGATCGCGACCTTGATCGGCCGCGCCGGCGGTGGGCCCTGCATCGGCACATCGTCCCAGCGCCAGTCGCGCCGGTCGCCCCGGGCCATCGCCTCCAGCGCAAGGCGTGCGTCTCGGACCGTGCGGGTGTGCGGACCCTGCACCGCCATCAAGACGGCGCCGATCGGCCGACCGGCAGCGACGGCGGTCGGATTGAAGGAGGGAATGCGGGCGAACCCCGTCCGCAGGCCGACCACGCCGTTGCAGTAGGCCGGGATGCGGACCGAGCCGCCGATGTCGTTGCCGTGTGCGATGCAGCCGATGCCCGTCGCGGTCGCCGCTCCGGCGCCCCCGCTCGAACCGCCTGGCGTGACCGAGGAATCGCGCGGGTTGAGGGTACGCCCGTGCAGGGCGTTGTCGGAGAAGATGCGCATGGAGAAGGCCGGCGCATTCGTGCGGCCGATGAAGATCGCGCCCGCGTGCCGCAGGTTCGCGACGACCGGGCTGTCCTCCTGGGCGATGAGCTCCTTGAGCGGTACGACGCCGTTGTCGGTCGGCAGGCCGGCCTGGTCGACGTTGATCTTTGTGGTAACCGGCACGCCGTGCAGCGGGGGCAGGGCATGGCCGCGCGCCTGAGCGGCGTCGGCGGTCTCGGCCTGGGCGCGGGCCTCGTCCTCCAGCACGCGCACCACCGCATTGATGGCGGGGTTGACCTTGTGGAGGCGACCGAGCACGGAATCCACCGCCTCCCGTGCCGAGGCCTGTCCGGTGCGGATCAACCGCGCGATATCGGTCGCGTCGTACTGCCAAAGCTGCATCGTGTCTCCACTCAACCCTTCTTCGATTCCATGCCGAAGAAGATCATGTTGCCGTCGAGATCCGCAACGTCGAAGTCGCGCAGCCCATAGTCATAATCCTTGGGTTTCTTGAGGACTTTCGCACCGCGCTTCACGAGGTCGGCGTGGAGGGCGTCGACATCGTCGACGAAGATGACCGCCGCGCCGTGACCGGGCTGCCGTGGTGTCTCGGTGGCGGCGACCAGATGCAGGTCGACCTTGCCCGAGCAGAGGCCGACATAGAAGGTCGGCGTGCCGTACTCGAAGGCGACGTCGAAGCCGAGCTTGTCGCGATAGTAATCGCGAGCCTGCAGGACGTCCCTGACCGTCATGACGGTCGTGCTGCTGCGCATCATCGCTCACTCCTTTCGCGTCACATGCTTCTGGAAGGCGAGCAGCGCGCTCGACGGGCGCATGTCACGCCGCCGTACGAAGACCGTCTGCACCTTCGCCTCGCCGACGGGCAGGCGGTGCGCCCGCACCTTGGCGCCGCGCCAGGCGGGGCCGATGAGGCCGCGCGGCATCAAGGTGATGCCGAGCCCCGCCGCGACCGCGCCCAGGATCGCCTCCAGCGTGCCGAACTCCAGGCGCCGCAGCCCCACCACGCCGCGTCGTGCCAGCACTTCCTCGAGCCGCTGTCGATAGGAGCAACCGGCGCGCAGGATGACGAGGCGCAGGTCCGGCCTGTGCAGCGCCGCCGCCACCGATGTTTCGTCGGGGGCCGTCAGGAGCGCCAGCTCCTCCACGAAGGCCGGCGTCGAGACGAGTTGGGGATGCACCACCGGCCCGCAGACGAAGGCGCCCTCGATGTCGCGATCCAGCACGTGCTCGACCATCTCGGCCGTCGTGCCCGTCTTCAGCACCAGGTCGACGCCGGGATGGGCGCGGGCATAGGAGGCGAGCAGGGGCGACAGCCGGAGCGCCGCCGTGGTCTCGAGCGATCCGATCGTCAGCGTGCCGCGCGGCGCGCCGTCGTCACGGGCGGCGCGGCCGGCTTCGTCGAGCAGTGCCTCGACCTTCGCGGCGTAGGGCATCAGCCGCTCCCCTGCCGTGGTCAGCCGAGCGCCCGAGCGGCTGCGCTCGAACAGGGTCACGCCCAGCGATTCCTCGAGGCGGCGCACGCGTTGCGTGACGTTGGATTGCACGGTGTTGAGCGCCCGTGCCGCGCGGCCCATGCCGCCCAGCCGGGCGACGGCTTCGAAGGTGGCGAGATCCTTGGCATCCATAGGCATCAAAATATCAGATGATCACTATCGAATAAATTCGCTATTTGCGATCGATCGGACCGCATACATTCGGGGCTCGGAACAGGAGTGTACCCATGAACTGGCAGGACCGTCGCCTCCTCGATCTCTTCGGCATCGAGCATCCCATCCTGCAGGCGCCAATGGCCGGTGTGACCTCGCCGCAGCTCTGCGTCGCCGCCTCGGAGGCGGGCGCCTTGGGCTCCGTCGCCGGCGCGATGCTGACCCTCGATGGGCTGCGTCAGGAGATGCAGGTCGTGAAGCAGGGCACCGGCCGTCCGTTCAACGTGAACTTCTTCGTGCACAAGCCGCCCCACGCCGATGCCGCGCGCGACGCGCGCTGGCGGCAGCGGTTGGCTGCCTTCTATGCCGAACTTGGCGTGCCCGCCGATGCCAAGGGCGCCTCGCGCGCGGCCTTCGATGCGGCGGCTTGCGACCTCCTGCTCGAGTTCAAGCCCAAGGTGGCGAGCTTCCACTTCGGCCTGCCTGAGCGCGCGCTGGTCCAGAAGCTCAAGGCGGCGAAGGTGCTGGTCATCAGCTCGGCGACCACGGCCGAGGAGGCGCGCTGGCTGGAAGGCGAGGGCTGCGATGCCGTGATCGCTCAGGGCAACGAGGCGGGCGGCCATCGCGGCATGTTCCTGACCGACGACATCGCCCGTCAGCCCGGCACGATGGCGCTGGTGCCGC
>CAYRBQ010000101.1:0-9698 GCA_964422305.1 uncultured Reyranella sp.
ATTCGACGCCGCCTCGGGCGAAGCCAAGACCCACGCTGCCGAGGAGATCCTTGCCCGCGATGGTGGCGAGCGCGGTGAAGCCCTCGATGCCGCAGGCCTTGGCCACGCCGTCGGCCAGGGCGGCGGCGACAATCACCTCGTCGCCGACCCGCGCCAGCGACTTCTCGCCCACCGCGTCGATGCGCAGACGGATGTAATCGGCGGCGGCCGACAGCGCGATCGCCCGGTTGCCGGGGATGGTCCAGGGCGTGGTGGTCCAGATGACGATGGAGGCGCCCCTGGCAGCCTCACAAGCCGGCGTGACGACAGGGAACTTCACGAACACCGTCTGCGAGGTGTGCTCGTGATACTCGACCTCGGCCTCGGCCAGCGCGGTGCGCTCGACCACCGACCACATGACCGGCTTGGAGCCCTTGAACAGCCCGCCGTTCATCACGAACTTCTGGCACTCGCGCACGATCTGCGCCTCGGCCGCGAAGCTCATGGTGGTGTAGGGGTTCTTCCAGTCGCCGATGACGCCCAGGCGCTGGAACTCTTCCCGCTGCACGCCGATCCAGTGTTGGGCGAAGTCGCGGCATTCCTTGCGGAACTCGTCGATCGGGACGTCGTCCTTGTTCTTCCCCGCCGCCCGGTACTTCTCCTCGATCTTCCATTCGATCGGCAGGCCGTGGCAATCCCAGCCGGGAACGTAGTTCGCGTCGAAGCCCATCATCTGCCGCGAGCGGTTGATGACGTCCTTCAGGATCTTGTTGAGCGCGTGGCCGATATGGAGGTTGCCGTTGGCGTAGGGCGGGCCGTCGTGCAGCACGAACTTCGGGCGGCCCTTGCTCTCGACGCGCAGCCGGTCCCACAGCTTCATGTCGGCCCAGCGCTTCAGGAGCTCCGGCTCCTTCTTGGGCAGGCCTCCACGCATGGGGAAGTCGGTCTTGGGCAGGAAAACGCTGGATTTATAGTCAGTTGTCACGAGCAACTCGGCACTGGAAGGAGCGAGGAACGGCCACCCCGGAGGCGGTCGCGAGCAGGCAAGACGACCCGGCCGCGGTCAGCGGACCGGGCGGATAATTCGCTCCTGGAAGGCCCCGATAAACATAGGGCGGGCAATCTAGGGATGGGGTCCCGGGGGGTCAAGGCGCGCCGGCAGCTCGGCTCCGCGCCTGCACGGGCCGGTCAGGAAGTGGATTTCAGCACCTTGCGGGCGGCCTCGCCGTCGGCCGCGATCTGCGCCTTGAGCTGGTCGAGGCCCGCGAACTTCATCTCGGGCCGGATGAAGTCGACCATCGCGACCCGCAGGACACGGCCGTAGAGGTCGCCTGCGAAGTCGAACAGGTGGACCTCGAAGTTCTCCCTGAGCTTGCCGAAGGTCGGCCGCTTGCCGAGGTTGGCGACGCCGTCGCGCCACCCCTGACTTTCCTGGCCGTCGACCAGCGCCCGCACCGCATAGACGCCGAAACGCGGACGGAGATGCTCGCCGAGATCGACATTGGCCGTGGGGAAGCCGATGGTGCGACCGCGCTGGTCGCCCAGCTCCACCGCGCCCTCGATCTCCCAGGCGTGACCCAGCAGGCCGGCGGCCTCGGTGATCCAGCCGGCGCGCAGCGCCTCGCGGATGCGGGTCGAGGAATAGATCTCGCCCTCGCGCATCACCGGATCGAGCACCGTGACGCCGAAGCCGCGCGCTTTGCCTTCGGCCCGCAGCCTCTCGACGTTGCCGCTGCGGCGCGCACCGAAGGTGAAGTCGTAGCCGCACACGACATGGCGTGCGCCCAGCCCCTTCAGCAGCACGTCGGCGACGAACGCGTCGGCCGGCAGGGCCGCGAACGCGGCGTCGAAATGCTGCGCCAGCACCGCCTGCACGCCGTACTCGGCCAGCAGCCGAGCCTTGGCCGGCGGCAGGGTGAGCCGGAACGGGCCGGTGTCGGGCACGAAGAAGCCGCGGGGGTGCGGCTCGAAGGTGAGCGCCAGGACCGGCGCGCCGAGAGCGCCGGCCTGTTCCCTGGCCTCGGCCAGCAGCGCCTGGTGGCCGCGATGCACGCCGTCGAAATTGCCGAGCGCCACCGCCCCGCCCTTCCATTCGGGCGGCACCGCACGCCAGTCGTCGAAGACAGGAATCATCAGGCGGCGTCGCGCCGCGGCACCAGCACGATCGCCTCGCCGTCGATCACGACCTTGTCGCCGTTCAGGCACTGGGTCTTGAGCGTCACGCGGCGGCGCTTCTCGTCGATCGCCGTGATGGTCGCCACCGCGGTGATGGTGTCGCCGATGATGACCGGCGCCATGAAGTTCATGGTCTGGGAGATGTAGACCGCGCCGGGGCCCGGCAGCTTGGTGCCGACCACGGTCGAGATGAAGCTGCCGCTCAGCATGCCGTGGGCGATGCGCTGGCCGAACCGCGTGGTGCGCGCGAAGCCGTCGTGCAGGTGGATCGGGTTGGTGTCGCCCGAAACGCCGGCGAAGGCCGCGATGTCGGCCTCGGTGACGGTCTTGCCGAACATCGCCGACATGCCGGGCTTGAGGTCTTCGAGAAAGAGGCCGTTCATGGCGGCAAAGGCGTTCGACACTGGGCTCGTCTCCTCAATGGGCGCGCCCTCTTACCACGCTGCGGGGCCTGTGCCACAGTCCGGGTGAATGACCGTTCACATGCCGACTGAAGCCGAAACCGTCGCCGCGGCGCTGGCACGCGCCGCCGGCCGCCACTTCGGTGTCGCCGCCGCCGTCGAGGGGCTGCGCCGCGAGTCGGGGGGCGCCTCGCGCCAGACCTGGAGCTTCGACGTGGTCGCTGGCGGCAAGCGCCACGAGCTGATCCTGCGCCGCGATCCGCCGTCGCTCCGCGAGGCGAGCGGGCCCGATCGCCCGGCGACGTCGCTCGACCGCGCGACCGAGTTCCGCGTGCTGGCCGCCGCCCACAAGGCCGGCGTGCGTGCGCCCGAAGTGCTGTTCGAGCTCACCTCCGGCGACGGGCTGGGCGACGGCTTCGTGATGCGGCGCGTGGGCGGCATCGCCATCGCGCGCAAGCTGCTGCGCGATGCGCCCTATGCCGAAGCGCGCGGCAGGATTGCGGGCCAGCTCGGCGAGATCCTGGCGCGCATCCATGCGACCGATCCCGGGACCCTGCCGCCGCTCGTGAAGCGCGACGCGGGCGAGAGCGTCGCCGCGCTGCGGCGCGGCATCGACGTGCTGGACCGCGCGCTGCCGGTGTTCGAGCTGGCGCTGACCTGGCTCGACCGTCGCAAGCCCACGGCGCCGTCGCAGCCCGTGCTGGTGCACGGCGACTACCGCACCGGCAACTACCTCGCCGACGAGAGCGGCGTGACGGCCATTCTCGATTGGGAGGGCGCGCATCTCGGCGATCCGGTCGAGGATCTCGGCTGGGTCTGCGTGAAGAGCTGGCGCTTCGGCGCGGTCGACAAGCCGGCCGGCGGCTTCGGCAGTCGCGAGCAGCTTTGGGCGGCCTACGAACGCGCGGGCGGCGCCAAGGTCGATCCAGCGCGCGCGCACTGGTGGGAGGTGTTCGGCACGGTGCGCTGGGGGATCATCTGCCACCAGCAGGCGTGGCGGCATCTCTCCGGCGCCGTCAAATCGATGGAGCTGGCCTCGATCGGGCGCCGCGCCGTCGAGACCGAGGTCGACCTGCTGCAGCTCCTGAAGGAGACGCGCTGATGGCCCAGGATCGCCCGACGGCTTCCGAACTGCTCGCCGCCATCGCCGACCTGCTGCGCGACGAGGTCACGCCTGTGCTCGACAAGGCCGAGCCGCGACTGGGCTTCCAGATGCGCGTCGCCGTGAACTCGCTCGCCATCCTCGAACGCGAAGCGCGGCTGGGGCCGGCCGCGGATGCGCAGGAGCGCGAGCGACTGGTCAAGCTGCTGGGCCGCGAGGCCTCGCTCGACGAGCTGAACCGCGCGCTGGCCGACGAGCTGCGCGCCGGCAGGCGCGACGAGCGCGACCCGGCCCTGATGGCGCACCTCGAGGCGACCGTCGCCGACAAGATCGCCATCGCCAATCCGAAGTGGAAATGACATTTCGGCGGCCGCCGAAGCATTGACCGTGGCGGGCCCGCAGGCCGGGGCCTAGATTCCGGCCATGACCACCGTGAACGCCCTTTCCGAGATTGCCGCCCTGATCGGCGACCCGGCGCGCACCGCGATGCTGCAGCTCCTGATGGACGGCCGCGCCCACACCGCGTCGGACCTCGCGCACACCGCGGGAGTGACCGCCCAGACCGCTTCGGGCCACCTCTCGCGCATGGTCGAGGCCAACCTGCTCGCCGCCCGTGCCGAGGGGCGCAACCGCTTCTATCGGCTGGCCTCACCCGACGTGGCGCAGGTCATGGAGGCGCTCATGGCGCTCGCCGGCATGCGCGCCGGTCCCGCCTCGCGCACGGCGGCATGGCGGCGCGATCCCGACCTCCGGTTCTGCCGCACCTGCTACGACCATCTGGCGGGCCAGGTCGGCATCGCCGTCACCGATTCGCTCACCCAGCATGGCCATCTCGAGCCCAAGGGCCCGCGCGACTGGAGCCTCACCAACTCGGGCGAGCTGTTCTGCGAGCGCCTGGGCATCGACCTCGATGGCGCGAAGAAGGCCCAGTCCCGTCACTTCGCACGCCAGTGCCTCGACTGGAGCGAGCGCCGGCCGCACATCTCGGGCGCGCTGGGGGCGGCGATCGCCGACACCTTCTTCAAGCGCGGCTGGGCCGAGCGGCTGCGCCGCAGCCGCACCGTGCGGCTGACCGACTCCGGCCGCCGCGCACTCGGCAGCCATTTCGGCGCGACGGTCTAGCTTACCAGCCCCTCCTACCAACCATGGAAGCGCGGCCACTCGGCCGCGCTGCCGTCGGCCGACACCGCGAGATAGGCGGGATACTGCGCGCCGGTGGCGCAGGCATGGTTGGGCAGGATGCGGAGCTTGGCGCCGATCGGGAAGCGCTCGACCACGCTCGGATCGGAGGCGCCGTCGCGCCGGGCGATGACGCCGTGCTCCTGGTTGGCGCCCATCATCCAGAGCCCGTCCATCACGCGGCCGGCCGTGTCGCAGACCGCACCGTAGCCGTAGTCGACCTTCTGCTTGGCGGTGCCGCGGTCGCGGCTCATCGCCATCCAGCCGGCATCGACGATCACCCAGCCCTTCTCGGGCTGGTGGCCGATCACCGTCGTGAGCACCGAGAGCGCCACCTCGTCGGGCCGGCAGACGCCGACGTTCGACATCACGAGATCGAAGAAGACGTAGACGCCCGCGCGCACCTCCGTGACGCCTGTGAGATCACGGGCGGCCACCGCCGTCGGCGTCGAGCCGACGCTGACCTCGGGACAGGCGATGCCCGCCGCGCGCAGCCGCTCGGCGGCGCGCACCGAGAGCGCCCGCTCCTGCTCGGCGAGCGCCTGCAGCGCCTCAGGCGTGTCGAGATCGTAGGAGCTGCCGGCATGGGTCAGCACGCCCTTCACGACCTGGCCGCCCGCCTGCAGCACCTTGCCGATCTCGATCAGCTCGGGCGCCTCGGGCTGCACGCCCGAGCGGTGGCCGTCGGAGTCGATCTCGATCATCACCCGGAAGGCGTGCTTCGCCGCCTGTCCCTTGGCCACGATGGCACGCGCTCCGGCGACCGAGTCGGTCAGGATGGTGAGACCGCAGCCCTTGGCGAGCAGCGCCAGCGCGCGGTCGAGCTTGTCGGGCGCGATGCACACCGCATAGAGGATGTCGCCGAAGCCCGCGGCGAAGAACTGCTCGGCCTCCTTGAGCGTCGAGACCGTGATGCCCGTGGCGCCGGCCGCCTGCTGGCGGCGCGCCACTTCGATCGACTTCGACGTCTTCACATGCGGGCGCAGACGCACGCCGAGCAACGTGAGGTGGCCCTGCATCCGCGCGATGTTGGCCGCCATGCGCGCCTCGTCGATCAGCGCGGCAGGCGTTTCGATGTCCATCAGCTTCAAAGACGGAATCCTCAGTCGAGATACTCGCCGCGCGCCTTGAGGGCGGGAACGTCCTTCTCGAGGCCGCGCGCGATCAGCTCCGTTACCCTAGCGGGCACGAGCGCTTCGGGCGACGGCAGATCGACGCCGACCGCCTGCATCTGCTTCACCAGCGCGGGATCGGCCACGGCGGCGCGCAACGCCTCGTTGAGGCGCGCCATGACCGGCGCGGGCGTGGCCTTGGGGGCGAACAGCGCGTTCCAGGCGCGGATGTTGACGTCGTAGCCGTCGCTTGCCGCCGTGGCGACGCCGGGAAGCTGCGGCAGCGGCCGGTCGCTCAGCACCGCCAGCGCCTTGATCTTGCCGCCGGCGATCTGCGGCAGCGCCGTCGTCGTCTGGTCGCACATGAAATCGATGTGGCCGCCCATCAGGTCGTTCATGGCCGGCGCCACGCCGCGATAGGGCACGTGGGTGATGTTCTGCTTCAGCGCCGACAGCAGCACGACGCAGGCGTAGTGCGAGATCGAGCCGACGCCGGCGCTGCCGTAGGTCATCTGCGCCTTGTTCTTCTCGGCGTAGGCCACGAACTCCTTGAGGTTGGAGACCGGCAGCGCCGCCTTGGCGACCAGCAGGGTCGGCGCCGTGCCGGCGAGCCCGATCGGCTCGAAGCCCTGCAGCGGATCGTAGGGCAGCTTCTTGAAGAGCGCGGCGTTGGCCACATGCGTGCCGATCGTGCCGAAGCCGATCGTGTAACCGTCGGGCGTCGCGTTGCCGAGCTTGGCGAGCCCGATCGTGCCGCTGGCGCCGCCGACATTCTCGACGACGACCGTCTGCTTGAGGTCGGCCGCCATGCCCTGCGCCAGCGCCCGGGCGAGCGCATCGCTCGGGCCGCCCGCCGGGAACGGCACGATCAGCGTGACGGTCTTGTTGGGAAACGGCTGCGCCAGCGCTACAGGGACCGCGAGCGCGAGCGACGCCGCGGCGAGCAGGAGGGGGCGGAGGATCATGGCAGTCGTCCTTCGAGCCAGGGGAGAAGATCGTCGAGGGTCGGGCGTTCGAGCGCCGCATCGGGCGCGCCGTCGGGCCGCGCGAGGCCGACCCTGTTGTGCCAGTAGGTGCTGAGGCCCACCGCCGTGGTGCCGAACAGGTCGTATCCGGAGCCCGCGACGAAGGCCGCGTCCTGGGGCGCGACGCCGAGCTTCGCGAGCGCCAGGCGATAGGGGCGCGGATCTGGTTTGTAGCAGCCGGCCTCCTCCGCCGTGACGACGCAGTCCCATGGCGTCGCGAACCGCTCGGCCGCCTGGACGCCAAGTCGGATCGAGCAGTTGGTGACGACGGCGAGCTTTGTGCGGCCCTGCAGGCGATCGAGGGTGGCCTGGGCGCCGCTCCACGGCGGCAACTCGAGCCAGCGCGCCTCCAGCGCATCGGCCATCGAACCGGGAAGCCCGGTGGCGACCGCGGCGTCGCGCACGAGCTGCTCGTAGGCCACGTAGCTGCCGCAGCCGTAGGTCAGACGGAGATATTCGGCACGCCAGGCGCGGCCCTTCGCCTCCGAACCCGCGACCGAGTTCCACAGGGTCCACGAGTCGACGAGCGCGGTCAGCAGGTCGAACAGCACGGCTTTGGGCAAGGTCGCCATGGCGCGACCGTAGCAGACGGCAGCTCGGCCGTGCTTAAATCGGATCGAACATTGATTTAAGGAAAATTGAATGATCTCGCTCGCTGACCTGCAGTTCGTGGAGGCCCTGGCACGTGCCGGCTCGCTGAGCGGCGCGGCCCGCGCGCTGAACGTCACGCCGCCCGCCCTCTCCATGCGGCTGAAGAAGCTCGAGCGGGCGCTGGGCGTCAGCCTGGTGGTGCGCAGCTCCCGGCGCGTGCGCTTCACCGGCGAGGGCGAGCACCTGGTGCACGAGGCGCAGGAGCTGCTGGGACGCATCGGCGCCCTGCCCGAGGCGTTGGCGCGCGAGGGCCGCGGCCTCTCCGGCCCGCTCAGGATCGTGGCGCCCTTCGGCTTCGGCCGGCTGCATGTCGCGCCGCTGGTCGCGCACTTCGCCGAGCGGCATCCGGCGGTGCGCGTCACCCTCGACCTCTCCGAGCGGCCGTGGACCGACAGCGAGGAGTCCGATGTCGTGATCCATATCGGCGCGGTGCGCGATTCGACCTGGGTGGCGCATGTGCTGGCGCGCAACGCCCGCTGGGTCTGTGCGGCACCCGCCTATCTCCGCCGCCGCGGCACGCCGGCCGAGCCGCGCGACCTGCTGGGCCACGACTGCCTTTGCGTGCGCGAGAACAACGAGGACGTGACCCTGTGGCGCCACCGCCGCAACGGCCGCGCCGGCTCGGTGCGCGTCGTGCCCTCGCTCACCAGCAACGACGGCGAGGTGGTGCGCAACTGGGCGCTCGCCGGCCTCGGCATCATGCTGCGCTCGCAATGGGATGCCGCGCCCTTCGTGAAGCAGGGCGCACTGAAGCGCATCCTGGTGCCGTGGGACTTCGAGGGCGCCGACGTGCTGGCGCTGGTGCCGGCGCGACGCGGCATCTCGGCCCGCGTCACGCAGTTCGTCGACTTCCTGAAGGAGAGCCTCCGGCGCAGCGCGCGCTGGGCCTAGCCCTTCGCGAAGGAGAAGCTGTCGCCCGACGGGATCTTGGCGATCGAGGAGGCGCGCAGGATCTTCTCCTCGCCCACCGTCAGGTAGATGTTGGTGAAGAGGAGCGTGCGCGTCTGGCGGACGAGCTCGGCCCTGCCCTCGACCCAGTCGCCGACCCGCGCCGGCGCCACGAAGTCGCAGGTCATGCTGACAGTCGGCAGGAACTTGCGCAGCCCGGCGATGTAGCCGCCGCCCATCGTGCCCACGAGGTCGGCCACCGTCATCATCATGCCGCCATGCAGGCCGCCCGCCGGGTTGCACATGTTCTGCTGCACGCGGATCGCCAGCACGAACTCATCGCGCGTACCCTTCTCGCCGCGCTTCACATACATGTTGCCGACATGGGTGTTGAAGGTGGGCTCGGGCCGGCCGCGCGCGAAGTCGACCAGCTTGAAACCCGCTGGCGGGTCGTCGGGTATTTCGTAGGACACTCTAGCTCCGGGTCTTCAGCGGACGGCCGGCACGCAGCAGCGCGAAATCGCCGAGGCCGGCCAGCACGTCGTGGCGCGGACCATAGAGGCGGCCCCTCACCTGCGCCACCTGCTCGTCGTGGCCCAGCATCTCGCCGGTCGCCACCAGCCAGTCGCCCACGCGCGCCGGCGTCTGGTACTCGATGGTGAGCTTGAGCGTCACGCAACGCCGGTCGATGGCGCGCCACACGACCGAGCCCAGGGCCGCATCGAGGAAGGCCGCCAGCATGCCGCCGTGCACGATGCCGAGCGCATTGGCGTGCTGCGGGCCCGGGCGGAAGCCGCGCCAGACCCGGCGACCCTCGACCTTCTCGAACCACCGCCCGTGGGCCTTGGCGAAGCCCGTGGCCTCAGTGAGCTCGCGAAACCCTGCCGGAATCTCTTTGGCTGGAATGTCCACGCACCATTCTATGCAATCCCCGCCAGCAGCACCAAGCCGTAGCCGACATAGTAGAGTCCCAGCGCGGTGATGAGCCGGCCGGCCCAGCTCCGGAACTGCGCGTCGGACAGCCGGTCGAGGATCTGCTTGCCGAGCGTCGTGCCGAGCATCGAGGCGCCGACGGCGATCGCCAGCATCCAGGGCTCGACGCTGCCCGCCTGCTCGATCAGGCCGCCGAAGTAGAGCAGCTTGAAGCCGTGGCCGAACACCTGGCACGAGGCCTTGGTCGCCACGA